>CAXFJI010000034.1:0-13025 GCA_964003275.1 uncultured Planctomycetaceae bacterium | reverse complement strand
TGAGTAACCTTTGTATAGTCAGCTAATATTGTTTCATTTGAAACTTCATCTGGTGGCTTTTTCAGATGTTCTGCACCCTCTTCGATACCCGCTTGAACGCTTATCAATACTTCCAGCTGCGGCAAGACGTCCTGCCTGATCTTTTTATTTGTAGTTGCCAGACGTTCTGCCACACCTCGATTGTGCTCAATCGTCTCAAAGGGCACTTGCCGACAGCTGCTCGACATCACCATGCCGGCGATAGCGTAGTAATCTTCATCAGAAATTGCATCAAATTTGTGGTCGTGACAGCGTGCACAACCTAACGCCAATCCAAGAAATGCTTTTCCAAATGTATCGATCCTGTTGTCAATACGATCAGCCTCATCCTGACGTATATCAACCGGCGAGTGCACTTCTTCACCTAACAGCCAAAAACCTGTACCCACAACTGACTCATTTGCTCCCTGAGAACTCAATCGTGGGTCATCCAGAAGATCTCCTGCAATCTGCTCACGAACAAATTGGTTATAGGGAACGTCAGCATTCAGTGTGCGAATTACCCAATCACGATATTGCCAGGCATTCGGAATCGGAAAATCAAACTCATGCCCCCGTGATTCACAATAGCGAGTCACATCAAGCCAATGACGCGCGAAACGTTCTCCATAATGCGGCGATGCAAGAAGTTTGTCTACATATTGCTCAAAAGCATATGGATCTGAATCTTGCAGCACTCGTAAGACATCAGCCGGATCTGCCGGCAAGCCCGTGAGAATCTCACTTGCTCTCCGAACAAGTGTTTCTTTTGATGCTTCAGCGACCGGAACGATTCCTGCAGATTCAAGCCTCGATAAAACAAATCTATCAATATCGGAACGACACCATTTTTGATCTTTTACTATTGGCACCGTTGATTCTTGAGGGGCGTGCCAACACCAGTGATCTGCTTTTCTTGATGCAATATCGAAGGCAGTTATTTCAGAACGTTTACCATCATCTGGCCAAGGCAAACCACGACGCACCCATTCTTCAAGAGTATGAATAACCTCGATGGGTAGCTTTCCATCTGGGGGCATTTGAAGATCACTGTCATACCGAACTGCCGCTACGAGCAAACTGTCATCTGGTTTTCCGGCTACAGCAACATCAGCGGATGAAAAGAATGCTGCACGTGAATCAAACGAAAGACCACCTTCAGGATCTCCATCTTTCGCTGTGTGACACTCACTGCAGTGTCTGATCAGCACAGGCCTTACACGAGACTCAAAAAAAACAACATCTTCAGACGAGAGAGATGGGCTTTCTCCGCGAACGGGAACAGCAAGCATACTAACCAGAAGGATCCCAACAGCAAGCGTCCGTGGGCCCAATGCAATCGAAATAGTTAAAGATATCTCTCGCATGAGAACTTTATTATATCGCATGCTATCCGGTGACGTCATGAAATAATTCATTGAAAATTATGGTGAATATGACGTCTCAAAGAACCAAATGATTTAGGACACGGTCTTTACATTGACAAAACGCTTTCATGGATTTGACAACTTAAGTGCCCACAGATGACTCCCGCTTCGAAAAACAAGATGGCCTCCGGCAACAGCTGGTGTTGCCCGGGTCTCTTCACCAAGGTTGGTTCTGCCAAGAATTTCAAGTGTGTCACTATCTGCTATGACGACGATCTCTCCGTCACTGGAAACATTTATGATGCGCTCGCCAATGGCAATCGGCGAGGATGAAAAATTACCGCCCACTCGTCCCTTCCAAAGAAGGTTTCCGTCTTTGGCTTGAACACATGTTACAACCCCACGATCACCCCACAAATACAAACGACCATTTGATTCCAGTGGTGTTGGCACATACGGAGCTGTGCTTGTATCAATTTGGTAAGCAATTTCTGCTTTTTGATCCGGACGTTTCGGTGGTCGAATGGCAACTAGAAGATTGTTGCCTCCACCGTTGCCACTTGTTCCGATAAACAGTCCTGCCGCCTCGATTGGGGATGCCACTGTGCGTCTTGGAAAACAACGGTTCTCCCAGAGAACTTTTCCTGTTCGAGGATCAATTTCATACACACCGTAAACATTACTTGTGCATATCACTCTCGGATTTTCTGGCGACCTAAGCACGAGAGGCGTTGAATAGCCAGCTTTTTCTGCACCTTCACGCGGAAGCCTCCACTGCTCCTGACCAGTTGTTTTATGAATACCAATGACACATCCTGGTCCAGCCTGTTCGAGTGGAACAATGACAGTATCTTCACAAATTGAAGGAGTACTACAAAATCCATGCTGCGCTACAAAGGGACCAAGATCCATATGCCATCGACGTTTTCCCTCATGTGAAACCGCCTCAAGCCGGACGTTCTTCCTCGTTCCCCACAGCCAATAAATACCACTTTCATCTACGGCAACCGAACCGGATGCCGAGCTATTTTGAACGTGGTGCCTCTCGATCGGACCGGGAATTTCACACCTCCATAATTCTCTACCGGTCTTGAGGTCGTAAGAAAGCAAATATCTCACCTGAGAGGACTCATCTGCAGAAGCGAGGTAGATATGGTCATCCCAAACAACAGGAGACGCATGGCCGACACCTGGCAATTCAGCAATCCATTTCCAATCTTTTTCTGTCCATTCCACAGGAAATGATGCTTCACCACCCTGACCAGCTCCATTCCAACCTCTCCAACGTGACCATGTATTTTGAGATTGAACGTCAGCCGCGTTGGTGACAAGAGGTGCTCCTGCAACCAGAAAAAGGCTCAGACAACACATGTTTCGAATCACATTTGGCTGCATGTATTTCCTCTCTTTCTCACTTTTGAGAACCAACGGCTGCAGACAGAACCGCTCTGCCGCTTTATCCGTATACCTAACAGGGGCAAGGAATATTTCTAACTAACATCAAGGATTTCACCCACCATGATATCCAAAGCAAAAGCCTTGCAAAAAGTGTCTCACGCATCAAATCTTTCCCTTTTTGTCTGCTGCCTCGCCATCACGCCCCTTGCGGGCATGATTGCCGGCCCAATACTTGGCATGGGACGGATTGAAGCAGTTTTCTTTGCCTATGTTCTTGCTCTTGGCATCTGCTTTGCGACAGCCCTTTTTGAGTCTCTTCTGTCGTGGCAACACCAAAAATAGGCATGCACGTAGCCCGTGCCTCACTTAGTAATCCCATTAATAATACAATACAAATTTAATCAAAAAGTGAAGTCACGCAGCTTCAATGCCTGGGCTTTCACCAAAATAATACTTTTTAGCATCCGGGTTATTCAAAACTTCCTCGGCTGTTCCATGGCATAGAACTTTTCCAGCACGAACGACATAACTTCTGTCAGTGATTGCAAGCGTTTCTCGCTCACGATGATCTGTAATCAAAATCGAGATGCCGTCATCTCGAAGACTCTTAATGATTTTTTGAATGGAATGAATGGTCACAGGATCAATCCCTGTAAATGGCTCATCCAGCAAGATAATTCGTGGCTCTGTCACGAGACATCTGGCAATCTCAAGACGTCGTTTCTCACCACCAGAGATATAGTGCGCTTTTGACTTGCGAATTTTTACGATATCGAACTGCTCGAGAAGTTCTTCACATCTTCGGCGACGATCTTTTGGTCCCATGCCAATCAATTCCATGATTGCTAAAAGATTCTGTTCCACCGTAAGTTTTCGAAAGACACTCTGCTCCTGTGCAAGGTAGCCCATACCGCCATCACGAGAACGCTTAAACATCGGCCAATCCGTGATATCCTCGTCATCCAGCAATACTCGACCATCATCTGGAATGACAAGCCCGCATGTCATGCGAAAACTTGTTGTTTTGCCAGCCCCATTTGGGCCAAGCAATCCAACAATCTCGCCTTGATGAACATGGAACTCCACGCCATCAACAACACGACGACGACCGTAGATTTTCACAAGTCCTTCAGCCGATAAAAGAGACATGCATCCTCCTTGAGTCGTACAACCGCTACCTGACTTTCCGCATCCTCGCGAAGTTTGGCCATGAGGGCAATCGCAACTCAAAGCGACCTATTTTTACAGGGAAAGCCCAAGACGCTGGCACAGCATGGGGCCAGAAAACAACCATTGCCTCACCAATGAGGAGATGGCGATCAACATGGTGACCATCCATCCATAGACGACTGTCCTTGCTTGCTGCAGAATTATCGCCGAGCATAAAAAACTGACCTTGTTCAAGCGGAAAATCCAAACGCTCTTTCTCATAAAATTCTCCGAGACGCACGCCCATGACAGTTGTGAGGTAATACACATCCCGGAGCACCCGCATCCCCTCAACTGTCACATGAGCACCGCTCGACATGATTCCAGCTGGTGATACATCACTGAGTGTTGCATTCCCCGGTTCGACAAGAGTTTCCACAGGCTTAGACCGCAGAGCATCCTGAATATCCTGTTCAAGATCCACAGATGTTCCAATATCAATCCTATTTCCGTCGACATAAAGCGATAGCTGATCATCAATATTTGCAAAAAGGACGGTCCACGTTCCTTCTCCTTTTATTGATGATCGAACCATTGAAGCATCGGTTGGCGACTGTCCTGCACGTACAACTGCAACTTCTCCATTCGAGAAATCAAATGTACATCGATGTGCCTCACCTGCTTCAATAAGCTCAAGCGTTATCTGCCCAGTCTCGGAATGACTCGTTACTACTGTCTCCACCGCAAGATCACTCACCCAATGGGGACGGCTTGGCAATGCGTTATAAGGCTGAAAATCTGTAATCAGAGAAGGCTGTGCCATTCCATCCACTGACTCTCCATCATGAACGCTTTCCCACTGTTCTGCTGTAGGCACCATGTGCCGAAAACGCATGGTGGCTGTCTGCTCTCCCTGACAATCCACTGTATAGGACCGTCCATCATCATCGGCTTGCCATCGCTTTTTGTCTTTCGGAAGAGACCAATCTGACCATGCTGAAGGCCATCCAGACTGAATAAGTTTTTCAGGAATATGATCAGCGTCATGAACGCACTGAAGCATTGCCACAAGTTTGTCATCAGGCTTCCTTGCAATGCGCGGCGCGGCACCCTCTCGGCTTGTCCAAATATCTCCTGCTGCAATTGACACTGTTTCACCCGGAAGCCCAATTAAGCGTTTTATGTAATTGACTTTGGCATCTTCTGGATAACGAAATACCACAACATCCCAGCGATCGGGATCTGAAAAATCATAGGCCACCTTATTCACAAGAATCCGATCACCATTGAACGACGGATACCGTGGATTGTATGCAAGTCCCTCGCCCTGTTCCTCTAAAAACTCTACAGGCAATCCACAGTTTGGACATGTTCCAACAGCTACAAGTTTACTCTCGAGTCGACTGCGCCGTTGCGATATGGGTCCTCCCTCTCGCTCTAGATCGGTCAGCCTTCTTCGGGCATCGTCTTTCTCACGAGGTGAACTCCGTGAACTATCAACTATTGATCTGAGTCGCTCTCCTTCTTGCTCAAGTCTCGATAGTTCCATGCGCAAGCCCTGCGACTGATCATCCTCTTCCGCGCTACAGCCAACACGATACGCCACTCCACAAGAATCACACACCAGATCCTTATGCCGCCCCATGAGCGTTGGGGCCATTGATCCTGTTGGTATGACGAATGCCTCTGCTTCAAAAGCCCGAAATAACAATGCCATCGCAAATGCCACAACAATCGACTCAATTGTTTCACGACCGAAGACAAGAGGTTGTCGCACGCGATCACCAGACTGTGGTCCGCTTTCATTATTCACTAACGCTGTTTTTTCTTTACCAAGACCACGACTATTTGCAGCATCAGGTTGACCAGGCTTTGATGTCATATCTGGGAATATCTTTCTGCTTCAAAGAACGAAATGGTTGTCTTTGGATCTCGACTTACTGCACAAGGCCACTCACAACGGCTGTTACATCATCATACGTAAATGGTCGACCCAATTCTTTTGTAGCCATATCGTCATCAAATTTCTTGGCTATATTCCCTTGAGTATCCCAGATAAAGATAGCTGGGACGCTGACAAGGTCCATTTTTTTATACAGTACATCTGCATCTTCTCTTGAAACGAAATTTATTATTTTCTGGGCACCCACCTTATTCAAGAACTGTTCAATGGTTGGTATCGTGTCTTCCGGCTGACCAAATCCCTCGTAGTCAAATGAGAGTGACAAGCAAACAATCTTTTCACCAAATGTTTTTTTGAGGTTCACAAGTCCCGGAAACTCTTTAACGCATGGTGGACACGATGTGCTCCAACAATCAAGTACGATGACCTTTCCGTGATGCTTTGAGCGTTCTGCTTGGATTTCCTCATAATCAGCAACTCGCACCGTGACGCGTGGTAAATTTTTTTCAGATGCGACTTGTGTTTCTTGCGTTTCTTGTGCGTCTGATAACTGCTGGCTGTTACAACCATGACTCAGCGTGACAAATACCATTATAAATAACCACACCATGCCTCGCTTCTTACACATCCGACACAAGCCTCCAGAAACACTTCCTCAACCACGGGAATTGATCGTGGCGTGTGCACCGATGCGAAGCCACATCAACCTGTCACATATCGTACGAACGTGCGGCTGTTTTGGCATCCACCATGTCATTGCCTGCGGTACTGCCCGTCTTCACGAGCGAATTGCCCGTGATGGAGCTGACGCGGTACACCTAGAAGTACACCGAAGCTTGCCTCCAGTGCTCGATCGCCTCAAAGCCAACGGGTATGAACTTGTTGGCCTTGAGCAGACAACAAACTCTGAAAACCTTTACTCTTTTTCATTTGCACCAAGGACAATACTTATTGTTGGCAATGAGCGGACGGGCTTGGATGATACTATTCTTGAACGGCTTGATCGTGTTGCAGAAATTCCTATGGCCGGCGTACCCCATAGCCTCAACGCTGCAACTTCAACGTCCATTGCAATCTACGAATATTGCCGCCAACATCCTCGCACACCAGGCACAGTAGAATGACGCTTGTCATTGGAACCGATGAGGCGGGATATGGACCAAACCTGGGTCCGTTAGTTGTAGCTGCTTCAGCATGGCACGTTGCATCAACACCCGACTGTACAGAATCCGTTCTCGAGGATGCTGTTGCCGAAGCCTCTGCCATTTCTACCACCACGCACCATGGATCTCTTTGGGCGGATTCAAAATTGGTTTATAAAAGTGGACGTAAGTCTTCTGGACATCTCGGGGCACTTGAGCATGGTGTCCTTTCCGCAATGGCCATCACCACCGGTGCCGTTCCGTGTGACTGGGAATCGATAGCTCATGCAACAGGAATCCACTGTGAGACTCCTCCATTAGAATGGACTCTCCTGTCCGATTTCCAACTCCCTCATGCCATCGATGCCAGTGACTGTTTTAATCACAGCCGTCATATCGCATCCATCTTCGAAAATTACAATGTCGCTCTCTCTCATATCGCTTGCCACGTTATTCACCCCAGCGAGTTCAACAAGCAGCTTTCACTCGGACTCAATAAATCGGACATTCTCTCAAAGGTCACTCTCACACTTGCTGCTAAACTTCAATCTCTTCGAAACACGCATGAACCTGTCCTGATTTGGTGTGATCGCCATGGGGGGCGAAAACATTATGCGTCGATAATTTCTCAATACTTTGATTGCCCATTGGTCTTCCCCATCGAAGAAACACAAAGACGCTCTGCGTACAAGTTGCCATCTTCTCACTGTCAAATCGAATTTTGCGTGGGAGGAGAGCATCGAAGCCCAGTTGCTCTTGCAAGCATGACTGCAAAATATGTGCGTGAATTAAGTATGAAAGCCTTTAACACATTCTGGTCAACACGTTCGCCTGGTCTTTCACCAACTGCCGGTTATCCCGTTGACGCCAAACGCTGGCGACATGAAGCACAGGATGTGATTCAGGCAGAGGGTGTTGTTGACGATGACATCTGGCGCAGATGTTAACTCTTGTCACTTCTTAATAAAGCGGTCACAATCACCTCATGCCTTCAATCTCTCATCTCTATATAGTTCGTCATGCATGGGCCGAAGACGTTGGGCCTCACGGTGACGATTTTTCACGACCACTCACAAAAAAAGGGAAAAAGCGATTTGAGAAAATAATAGCGCATCTCCACAACGCAGGAATGCAGGTGGATTCTATCGCCACAAGCCCTCTGGTTCGCACTCGAGAAACTGCCGATATCATGGCCAAGCAGTTTGGCATTCAGTCGAACGTCACCGAGGTAGATGCACTCGCTCCAGGGGCAGACATGCAGGAAATAGCCTCCTGGTCGATGAATCAGCATGTGAGTCGTGTTGCGTGGGTTGGACATGCTCCCTGTGTTGGACGTCTTGTTGCCTGTGTGCTTGGCACCCAATCTCTTGCAATCCGCATGCGAAAAGGAGCCATAGCCTCGATCCAGTTAGCGAACGGACTAAGCCAGCCTGGAGAGCTGGAATGGCTTGTTACAGCCAACGTGGTTGAGCGTCATTAAGCCGACTACTATAAAATAGTGGAGAACTACCTACACCTTTCGAAGAGGCACGCCATGTATTGCAAGCCAATAGACCTTCTAAAAGCTTTTCGAATCACAATAGTTCTTCTTGTACCCTCTTTGTTTATTGCAAGTGGTTGTGCTCCAGCAGATAAAGGCATACCAAAAGGGAAAGTGGTTGAGGTTGAGGTCATCGAAACCATGCCACCAAATAATTCAATAGATACTTCATCGACGGCTCCTGCTGAATCAGCAGCTGCAACAAAGACAGCAGATGAAGCCAAAGCCAAAGCCGATGCCACAATCGATGCAGCAGATAAATCGATTCGTCTGAATTCAAAAAAACCTGCACGGGAACAGGTCAGATTGGGTGATCCATTGCTTACGTCTGGTATTCCTGGAAAAGGAGCTCTCACACTCAAGCAGATCGATGAGTGGCTGGACAATCCAAAAAACTTTATTGAACTTGATCCGATTCTCCCTTTTGGACTTTCGCAGGGCACGGCACAGATTACCGGCTTAGAGCAGAATCCTCTGACACGTTCAAAAATAGAACTTGGACGGCAACTCTATTTCGATACAAGACTTTCTCTTGATGCTACGGTGAGTTGTGCATCATGCCATGATCCATCAATGGGATACACTGCCCACACGAAAACAGGAGTTGGCATCAAGGGACAAAAAGGTGGTCGGAACTCCCCTGTTTCATACAATAGAATTCTTTCTGGACCACAGTTTTGGGATGGACGTGCCGATTCACTTGAAGATCAGGCAATCGGCCCAATTGCAAATCCCATTGAAATGGGATTTACACATGAAGGCGTTGTAAAACGGCTAGGAGAAAACGCCGTCTACAAGCGACAATTTGAAAAAATATTTGGTGGATTAACGATTGAGCATGTTGGTCAGGCCATCGCCGCCTTTGAACGTGTGATTGTGACATCACCATCCCCATATGACTACAACGAACAACTTCGTTCGTTTGAGGGATTGGATGAAGAAGATATCGCTGACGATCCTGAATTATCAGAGAAGTTTGCGGAGACAAAAGCATTTCTTGAGAAACACCCAATGTCTGATGCTGCAAAACGTGGACGAGAGATCTTCTTTTCAGAAAAAGGGAATTGCACGGCCTGCCACGTGGGTGCGAATCTAGCTGATGAAAAATATCATAACCTTGGAGTTGGAATGGATCAGGATGATCCAGATCTCGGGCGCTTTGCCGTAACAAAAAATGAAAAAGACACTGGCGCATTTAAAACGCCAACGATTCGTAACGTAGCACTCACTGCTCCTTACATGCATGATGGTTCGGTGGCCACCCTTGAGGAAGTGGTGGAATGGTACGATAAAGGTGGGCATCAGAATGCTCACCTCAGCGATAAAATTCGACCCTTGAAATTATCTGAACAAGACCAGATTGATCTTGTTGAATTCATGAAGGCGTGCACCGGCTCAACACCAACTGTTGAGACTGGCCGCCTACCGGAGTAAGGTTGCTCAGGCATGGCAAGTCGACCAGGTCTCACTCCGATTAAAGAGGCGATACCTCCGCTCTATGCTGGTGTTGATCTTGGAGGAACGAATATCAAGGCGGCATTAGTAGATAAACAAGGTGATTGCCTTGCCTTTCACTCAGAACCGACTCATGCGAAAAGAGGGCCGGAGGATGCCGCACGACGGATGGGTCAGATCGTCCTTCAACTTGCACGTGATGCCACGGCGACTCCAGACATGATTGCTCGAGTGGGGCTAGGGTCACCCGGACCACTTGACCTTGATCGAGGATGCATTGTTCGTGCTGGCAATCTTCCAGGATGGGATAACTTTCCACTTCGTGATCGTGTTCACGAAAACTGTGGCCTGCCCGTTACCCTTGCAAATGATGCCAATGCCGCTGCGTTTGGTGAATTCTGGGTTGGTTCAGGCAAGGAGTACGAAAGTCTTATTCTTCTCACACTTGGAACCGGGGTCGGTGGTGGCATCATCATTGGAAATCTCAGTGTCCAAGGCGCACACAGCCATGGTTCTGAATGTGGTCACATGATCGTTGACACATCTGAGTCAGCTCGAATGTGCCCCTGTGGGCATGCAGGTCATCTTGAGGCGTATTGCAGTGCCACGTCACTTGTAAAGGCTGCTCGTCATTCCATAGAAAACGGTGCATCAGGATCACTCGCAGATGCCGTTCGGGCGGGTGCAGTGCTCGATCCGATTCTCATTGCCCGAGAGGCGGAATCAGGAGACCAGCATGCGTATGATCTCATTATGGAAGTGGCGCAGTGGCTTGGCATTGGGATTGTGTCCCTCATGCATATCATTGACCCGGAAGCTGTGATCATTGGTGGAGCAATGACATTTGGTCAAACAAACAACCCTATTGGTCAATCATTTTTGGAGCGAATTCAATCAGAAGTCCGCCATCGTACATTTCCAACGCTTGCAGATCATACGGTGCTCCGCTATGCCAGTCTCGGTGGTGACGCCGGATCCATCGGAGCCGCCGGCCTTGCGCGCCTTGCTCACAACTAGAAAATAAACATGGCCATTGACTGTCAACATATCCGAAATTTTTCAATCGTCGCCCATATCGACCATGGCAAAAGTACCCTTGCCGATCGATTACTTGAGCACACAGGAACAGTTCAAAAGAGACAACTCAAAGAGCAGATGCTCGATGACATGGAACTTGAGCGCCAGCGTGGTATTACGATCAAGGCTCGGGCTGTTCGAATGGAGTGCATGCATAAGGGTGAACGTTATGAACTGAATCTCATTGATACTCCCGGGCATGTTGACTTCCACTATGAAGTTTCGAGAAGTCTTGCGTGCTGTGAAGGCGCTGTTTTACTCGTCGATGCCTTTCAGGGAGTTGAGGCTCAAACCGTAGCCAATGCGTATGCCGCAATAAATGCTGATTTGACAATCGTCCCAGTCATTAACAAGATCGATCTTACTTACGCGCGTGTCGATGAAGTACTCACCGAAATGGAGCAAAGCCTTGGCCTGGGTGCTGAAGAAGTCATCAAGGCAAGTGCCAAATCTGGCATTGGTATTGATGAATTACTGAATGCCATTGTTGAACGAATCCCTCCACCACAAGGTGATCCTCATGCAGCCCTCCAAGCAATGGTTTTTGATAGCCACTATGACAGTTACCGGGGGGCCATCACTTATATTCGAATTATTGACGGTACGATTCGGAAAGGACAAAAAATACGCTTTCTCCGAACAGGCACGTCACACGAAGTCATAGAACTTGGTCAATTCATCCCGCAAAGAAGAGCGTCTGAGGAACTCACAGCGGGGCAAGTCGGCTATCTTGTCTGTAACATCAAAGATGTCAAACAAGTTCATATTGGTGATACCGTAACGATTCCGGGTGATCATGCAGCTGAGGCGCTGTCGGGCTACAAACCGCCACAGCGCATGGTGTATTGTGGCCTTTATCCAAGCGAAGGTGAAAACTTTGAAGAGCTTCGTGACTCCCTTGAAAAACTTGCGATCAACGACCCCTCTTTCGAATATCAACCTGAAAGTAGTGAAGCGCTTGGTTTTGGTTTTCGTTGTGGTTTTCTTGGCCTTCTACACATGGAGATCATTCAGCAACGGCTTGAAAAAGAATCTGATCTGGATCTTGTTCAGACCGCACCGAATGTGACGTATCAAATACTGAAGACCAACGGTGAGATACTGGAGATCACAAATCCGCAAGATGTGCCGGACTCGGGTAACATTGAAGAATTTCGACAGCCCATTGTACGCACCAGTTTTATTGTGCCTGCAGAGTATATTGGTCCTGTCATGCAATTATGTACCGATCGCAGAGGAACCTATCTCAAAACAGAATACCTCTCTCCCACTCGGGCCATGCTTTGCTTCGACCTTCCTCTAGGAGAAGTTATTTATGACCTTCATGACAAAATCAAAAGTGTCACAAAGGGATATGGCACCATGGATTACGAGATGCTTGGCTATTTTACTGCCGATCTTGTTCGGCTTGATATCCTCGTTGGTGGGAAAAAAGTAGATGCCCTGTCTATTATCTGTGATCGCCGTGATGCTGACCGCCGCGGAAGGGCCATTGTCAAAAAACTCAGAAGTGAAATAGACCGCCATATGTTTGAAGTCGCTCTTCAGGCAGCCATTGGTACACGTATTATTGCGCGTGAGACAATTTCTGCACTCAAGAAAAACGTGACGGCAAAGTGTTATGGAGGGGATATTTCCAGAAAAAAGAAATTGTGGGCGAAGCAAAAAGAGGGGAAGAAGCGTATGAAAAGTATCGGCAGTGTCGATATTCCTCAAAAAGCTTTTATGGCTGTCCTCGACACTGGTGCTGAACGGCAGTAGAACGTCACTCACCGTCATGCGAGGACGTCCTCTTTATGGAAGATATTGCTCTAAAACTTGCTGTCATCGCCGGAGGCGGTATCCTCGCCCAATGGATAGCATGGCGAACGAGGCTTCCTGCAATCGTTCTGCTTCTTCTTGGTGGATGTATCATTGGTCCATGCACAGGATGGATTCAACCAGCTGATGATTTTGGTGCCATCTATCGCCCTTTC
>CAXFJI010000033.1:0-13435 GCA_964003275.1 uncultured Planctomycetaceae bacterium | reverse complement strand
GCTATCACCTCTCGATTCGTCGCATTGAGGCAGCCAAAATATCAGTTATTATCTAATTGGCCGCCATGACACACGACGCTGACCAGAATTTACAGAAAGCAGTAAGAGTTGCTCTTATCGGTAATCCAAACACCGGTAAAAGTACACTTTTCACCGCGTTAGCCGGTATTCCAACACGCATCGGAAACTATCCAGGAGTAACCGTTGAAGAAAAAGTTGGTCGATTTCGTCATGCAGATCGATGGATAGAACTTATTGATTTGCCGGGTGTCTACAGTCTGGTCGCAAAAAGTCCGGATGAACAGGTGGCGGTGGATGTTCTTCACGGGCAAATGAACGATATGGCAAAGCCAGATATCGTTGTTGTGGTAGCAGATGCCACTAATCTTGCACGAAATATGTATCTTGCCAGCCAGGTTATTGAGACAGGCCTTCCCACCATCATCGCACTGACACTTTCAGATGTTGCCGACAGCAAAGGTATTCGTATTGATGTCGATGAACTCTCAAAAAGATTAGGATGCCCAGTCATACGAGTTGTCACGCCAACACGCGAAGGTGTTGATGTGCTGAGTGACACCATACTGCACAGTGTCGGAAGTCCATCGATCAAACATCCTGAACTCCAGCCACATCTTGAAACGGTCCCAAGGTCGTATTCTCAACCAGCACAGAAGATTATTGCCCGCTATGCATGGATCGATTCGATTACAGAAGGGATTATAGGCCAACGGCCAGCAAGACCTGGTGTGAGTGAAACAATTGATGCTGTATTAACTCACCGCGTGTGGGGAACACTCTTTTTTATCTTCACGATGTTCATGATCTTTTCGTCTATCTTCTGGCTGGCAGCACCACTGATGGACATGATCTCAGGTTTCTTTGATGGACTGTCTGGCTGGGTAGAGACCTCACTTCCAGAAGGAGCCATTCGATCACTTCTCGTCAATGGCATTCTTGCAGGAGTCGGTGGTGTTGTGATCTTTCTTCCGCAGATTGTTATTCTCTTTCTCTTTGTTGCACTGCTTGAGGGGTGTGGCTATCTGGCTCGAGCAGCCTATCTTATGGATCGCCTCCTTGTCGGTGTGGGATTATCTGGAAAATCTTTTATTCCAATGTTATCGAGTTTTGCATGTGCGATTCCAGGTATCATGGCTGCTCGAACAATTGAGAATCGTCATGATCGACTGATCACGATTTTGGTTGCACCACTGATGAGTTGCTCTGCCCGTCTGCCTGTTTATCTCCTGCTGACGGCTGCTTTTGTGCCGAATGTTGCACTGGGTGTTGAATGGCTTCGACTGCCTGCAGCAGTTCTTGTGGCCATGTATGCATTGGGCGTGATCGTGGCAGCACTCGTGGCATTGTTGCTTTCACGAACTGTGTTTCGAGGTCCTCCACAGCCGTTTGTGATGGAGTTACCCAGTTGGCGTTGGCCTCAAATCGGGGTTGTTCTTGAGCGAGTGAGGGAAGCTGCGGTTTCCTTTCTCAAAAATGCAGGAACACTTATTGTGGCAGTGAGCATTGTCGTTTGGGCATTAGGCAGTTATCCCAAGTTACCACCACAAGAAGTACCGCAAGGTACAGAGGCTGAAATTCGCGGGGAAGCGTTGCGGCAGAGTTTTCTTGGAAGAGCAGGTGCTTTTATCGAGCCTGTGGTCAAGCCACTTGGGTGGGATTGGAGAATAGGCTGTGCTGCCATTGCAAGTTTTCCAGCGCGTGAAGTGGTTCTTGGCACACTGGGTGTGATCTATAATCTCGGAGATGTTGATCCTGGCGAAGAAGAGGGAGCAACCGAACTCATACGTCTTCTGAAGCAGGCGACATGGGATGGGAGTGATCGAAAAGTGTTTACACTTCCTGTCGCGCTCTCAATCATGGTGTTTTTTGCTCTTTGCGCTCAATGTGCGAGTACTCTGGTGGTCATCGGGAAGGAGACCAGAAGTTGGGTGTGGCCGGTTGTGACCTTCACGTACATGACTGCACTAGCCTGGCTCGGTGCATTTGCAACATTTCAAATTGGCACAATGATTCTTGGATGAGGCTCCCAATGCTGCAGGATGGAATTGCGATAGGTGTATCACTGCTTGCGGCAGTATGGTTGGGCCGGTTTTTCTGGAAGTCATTGTTTTCAAAAGGCTGCGTGTCGTCCTCTTCTGGGCCACCCGAGAGCGATGGTTTTGTTCCACTGGATTCCCTTAGCAAAAAACCTGACTAGTCTGGCACGTGCTTCAGTTGTTGGGCAGCATCTTCGGGAGAGAGTGTATTGATGTGGCAGCCAGTACCGAGTTCAAAGCCTGCAAGGGGAGCAATCCTTGGAAGTATTTCGAGGTGCCAGTGCCAGTGTGTTTTGATAACTGAATGATGGTTACCAAACGGAGCCTGGTGAAGCCACCAATTGTAGTCAACCTGAGGAAGAACAGATCTGATTTTAGCAATGACGGTTCGAGTAAGATTGGCAATCGCATCCGCCTTCGATGAGGCAGTCAATGAAAAAAAAGGATCTGGTTCGCAAGGGAGAATCCATGTCTCAAATGGTTGTCGCGGAACTGGTGAAAGGATGGCGATGACATCATGCGCTCTGGCAATGACACAATCTTTTTTTTCAGCATGAGCGATCAGCTGATGAAAGGACTGAGGATTCTTCACGAGTGATGCCATTTTCAATTCAATCGCTGGTGGTATGAAGTCAAGGCCAACAATCTGACTATGAAGATGTTCAAGTGAGGCTCCAGCTGTTGGGCCAGAGTTTTTGAAGATGGTTGCCCACTGAATTCCATCAATCTCATGAAGCATGGCAAGCCGCTGTTGAATCAGTTTCCAGACGTCTCGCCAGATTGCTTCGTCTCCTTCCAAAATGCATCGGAGATGATCCCGAGACTCGATAATGACATCATGGACGCCATATGCGGGACGCGTAGAAAGCTCGCTTGATAACTGCTTCAATAATTCAACGGCAGGGTATCGATTTGGAATAATTCGAGCTTGCCATGGCAGGTGTTCCTCCTTCGGAATTCTCAAAATATGTGGAGGTGTGCGAGCCTCATTTCCCGCACAAAAATGGCAGGAGTTGGAGCGTGTTGATGCTGGCATGTGATCTCTGGGGCGATCAGCACGTTTTGGTGCGACCACAACAGTTCGTCCGGACAGCATGTCGCGTCGAATCGATGGTTCTCGGGAAGATTGATGGTTCATACAGGAGGTCTGAAGGAGAACAATGACAGTATCACATGAATCCGTGGTGCCATATTGAACCGTCGTTGAAGCACTCGTACACTTTGATTCTGCTTTTTTCCCATTAGGAGAACATTCATGCTGACTGTTGGCGACTCATTTCCAAAATTTTCCTGCCAGGCGTGTGTCGGGACAGAAAAGGATGACATCAAACTACTCTCAAGTGCTGACTATGAGGGAAAGTGGACAGTTTTCTTTTTCTATCCAAAGGATTTCACGTTCGTATGCCCAACGGAATTGGCTGAATTCAATAAGCAACTTAAGAACTTTACGGATCGTGATACAAGTGTTGTGGGAGGAAGTACGGATAATGAATGGTCGCACATGATGTGGCGACGCTCCCATGCTGATCTGAAGGATCTTGCTTATCCACTGATTGCTGCACAGAAGCTCGCGCCAGAGCTCGGCATTGTCGAGAAAACAGAAGGCTACTGCCAACGGGCTACATTTATTGTCGATCCGCATGGAATGATTCAGTGGGTCGATGTCAATCAGGGCCGGGTTGGTCGAAATGTCGCAGAAGTGTTGCGTGTTCTCGATGCTCTGCAAAGCGATGAACTCTGTCCATGCAATTGGAAAAAAGGTGATCCCTACGTGAAGGTGGGCTAGGTTTATCCCTGCTACGCACATGAGTCGCTGTTGGACCCACAAATTTGCCGATGCATTTCGTGGTCTCTGGCGAGCTGTACGGACCCAGTCGAGTTTTGCAGTCCATATTTCATTGGCAATCATTGCGTTGGTGATGGCAGCTGCGCTGTCTGTGTCTCCAATCGAATGGTGTCTCATCGTCCTCGCGATTGGTTTTGTATTGGCCGCTGAGGTCTTCAATACTGCGATCGAGTCACTTGCTCAGGTGCATGACGTCGGTCACCATCCTCGCATTCGTGACGCACTCGACATGGCAAGTGGCGCTGTGCTCGCTGCTGCCATCACATCCGGAGCGATTGGCTTGACTATTTTTATGCCAAAACTCTTTTGGCTGGTTTTTGGGAACTGATGACCATCAGTTGTTTCGGATGTCATAACAGAACATGTTGTCACCGTCGCGGATATACAGCATGCCATCCACAATCACTGGATGCGCCCAGCACGGACGATCACCACTGTCCGGTATTTGAAAGCTGGAGATCTCCCTGAATCCAGCTGGATCTGCCTTCACAAGCGCAACAATGCCATTTTGATACTGAATATAAAGGTGGCCATCAGCGGCGACGATGGCTGCTGATTTCTGTCCACCGACTGTACTTCGTTCTTTCCAGACGACATTGCCTGTCTCGAGTTCTGCACAGATGATGATCGGCTGATCATCGGCGCACCCATAGAGATGATCATCCATGAGAATGACACCACCATGCTTGTTTGCCAATTCCTTGTTGAGTGGAAAAACTGTTTTTGAAGTAATTGATCCACCTGGGCTAGGAATCTGTTGAATAAGAGCCCCTCCTCGCTTATAGCCCGCCACAACGTAGACCAGATCGCCTTTCACAATTGGTGTGGGGATAACAGCCGTTGTCTTTTCGATCGGGAATGTCCATTGGAGTTTCCCCGTTTCTGCGTCGACTGCAAACGCTCCAGATGCAGTCGTCTGGACATAGATTTTCTTCCCATCAACCTCACTGATCACGATTGAGGCATGACCAGCACCACGATCGTCAGGAACAGAACAGGTCCAAAGAGGTTCTCCATTGAGTCTATTGAGGGCAACCATTGTCGCCTGAGGCTTTCCAGGTGTGCAGACCAGACGGTCGCCATCAATCAGAACGGATTCGCTGTACCCCCATGCATCACCCTTATCACCACCGAATGCAGCTCTTAAGTCAATGATTTTGCCAACGGTACCAGTGTTAGCGTCACATCCAATGAGCTTGCCATGAGGAGTCAGAACGTACACGATTCCTTCGGCAATGGTTGGAGTGCTTCGAGAACCCTGCCAGTCATCTTTTCCATTATTCCAGGCTTCTCCTGTTTTTTCATGCCAGATGGGTGCGCCCGTTGCACGATCAAAGCATGAAAGATATTCATCTTTATCAGAGGCAGTAGAAGGGCCATCGCCTAATGTATAAATTCGATCTCCAGCAATCGCGAGACTTGCATATCCGCGTCCAGCACCGGCTGAACGCCAGACAAGTTTTGGACCTTCTTCAGGCCAGGATTCGAGAAGATTGGTATCAGGCGCAACGCCAGTGCGATTGCTGCCTCGAAACGTTGGCCAATCAGTTGCGAATGCGGCAGTACAGCAGAGGCACAATGCCCCTTTTCCAAGGATGGAAAACAGAGCCTGAAACGGCTTGGAAAGCCCCATAGTTGAGTACTCCAGAATAATATTGAGTCTGATATCTGAGAGATTACGATTCTGGCATGATTCTGGTCAATTACACCGTCAAATAACAGGGTACACTAGAGATATCAGATCTATGTGGAAGCAGGATCCATTCGAGAGAGAGGAGTTGAGACTGTGTCGGACAATGTCGTGCCAGAAGGGCTTTTTGGAAAACGCAAGACGGTGGAGCAGGTCGAAGAGGGGCATGAACTTGCTCCAAAATTTGACCCAAGCGGTTTTATTCCATGTGTCACGACAGATTTCCAATCGGGTGAGGTTTTGATGGTTGCGGTGATGAACCGCGAAGCCTTAGCCAAAACGATCGAGACGGGCGAGGCATTTTATTATAGCCGAAGTCGCAAGCAACTCTGGCATAAGGGTGCTACCAGTGGACTCATACAAAGAGTTGTTGAGATGCGAATTGACGATGATCAAGACTGCATCTGGCTGCGGGTGGAAGTTACTGGCAGTGCGAGTTGCCATGTTGGATATCGCTCATGTTTTTATCGGAAAGTACCCGTCGGAGCAGAACGGAAAGAAGACGCGTCGCTCAAGTTTTTGGAAAGTGAAAAAATATTTGACCCAAAAAAAGTCTATGGTGATGCACCGAATCCAACACAGTTATAACCATCTATTCATTGACACAAGGTCACTACTTTGATGACGGAATCCCCTACAGAACTGTCGCTTATTCGGCAGTTAAAGTTCTGCGCTGGTCACCGGCTTTACAAGCACGAGAGCAAGTGTGCATTTTTTCACGGTCATAATTACCGTGTTGATGTCGAGGTTATTGGCAAGGCTGGTGGAACAGAAGTTGACGCCGTTGGTCGGGTCATTGATTTTGCACAAATCAAGCAAAGGATGCTTGGATGGATCGACATGCATTGGGATCACGCGTTTATTGTTTTTGAAGAAGATCACAACGCTCTTGCTGCTATTCGGATGGTCGAACCGACGAAATACTTTGTCATGCCATGGAATCCTACCGCTGAGAATATGGCCCGATATATTCTGGAAGTCGTGGGGCCAGAGGTTCTTGATGACCTTGGAGTCGTTGTCCGGAAAGTATGTGTGTGGGAAACCGAGGAATCGTGTGCCGTAGCATCCCTAAACTGACTTAAGTCTGGAACGATTATGCCTGCCTATCCCACTACGCGTCTTCGTCGAAATCGACAGTACAGTTGGCTTCGCCAAGTTGTTGGTGAAACAACACTTTCACCGTCTGATCTCATCTGGCCCGTTTTTGTTCACGATCATGAATCCAGTCAGCCTGTTGCAAGTATGCCTGGTGTTGAACGATTGCCAATCGATGGTGTTGTACAAGCAGCTGACGAAGCACGGCAACTCGGTATCCCAGCCCTCGCGCTGTTTCCGGTGGTTGAGCCACGACACAAATCAGAAGATGCCCACCATGCGTATGATCCGGAGAACCTTGTATGCCGGACCGTTCGGGCCGTTCGAGATCAGTGTGGTGATGCTGTTGGGCTTATTTGTGATGTTGCGCTCGATCCATACACAAGCCATGGACATGATGGACTCTTGAGAGACGGTCGAATTCTCAACGATGAAACAGTTGCAGTTCTTACGCGACAATCAATAGCGCTCGCTGAGGCAGGCTGTCATGTTGTGGCCCCTTCGGACATGATGGATGGTCGGGTGGGTGCTATTCGCAAGGCACTTGATGCGGATGGCCAACAAGACGTCTGTATTCTGTCTTATGCTGCAAAATATGCCTCAGCGTTTTATGGGCCATTTCGGGATGCACTTGGAAGTGCACAGTCTCTGGGTTCAGCAGATAAGAAGACCTATCAGATGGATCCTAGTAATACGGATGAAGCTATCCGTGAAGTCGCCCTCGATATTGATGAAGGAGCAGACATGGTCATGGTGAAGCCGGCAATGACAAGCTTGGATATCATCTCGCGAGTAAAGAACACCTTTGGTGTACCAACACTGGCCTATCAGGTGAGTGGAGAATACTCAATGATTATGGCAGCATCATCAAACGGTTGGATTGATGGTAAGCGTGCTGCGCTGGAGAGTGTACGTGTGATTAAGCGTGCTGGGGCTGATGCAATTCTTTCTTATTTTGCACCAGAGATCGCTCGAGCTATGGCTCAATAGAGCATGTCACTCAACGAGGTACTCATCCTCGTCATCCTCGTCATCATCTGTTTTTGCAGCTGCTCGACCATCAATGCTCCATGGCCCTGGACCGTTGGCTATGAGAAAGACCATGGTACCCATAAGAGAGACATTTTTCATGAACTGAATGATCTGTTCTTCTTGCGCGGGATCATCAGGAGCCATTTTCCAGAAGTCATGAAAGTAGTAGGTTGCTGCAGCGAGAAATATCAGGAGTAACAATGCGCCTGTGCGTGCTCGGTATCCAAGCACGATCGAGACCCCTCCAAGAACCAGAAAGACAATCGCTCCAGCCAGAAGAATCTTTGGTTGGGGAATACCTTCCGCTGTCATGCCCTGCACAACATCGTTGAACTTTGGAATTTTATCTCCAAAAGCACTCGCCAGAAAAATGGCTGCAATCATTGTTCGGCCAATAAAGGCAACAAGTCCGCGGATGAACCACATGGGCAGACACTCCTGAGGTAAAAGCTTGTCGAATCCTACCGTGAAGGGCGAAAGGAGACGAGACGAGTTGGATCTGTCTCGAGCCGTGGGGCATCGGAAAGACCTGTATGAATAAGATCAATACAGTACGGAATAGCTGGAAATACGGCATCCAGACACTCATGAATACTCTTGGGGCGACCTGGTAGATTGATTACGAGGGAGCGTTCACAGATGCCGGCTGTTTGTCGAGAGAGGATCGCGGTTGGAACATACTTGAGCGATACTTGTCGCATACGTTCTCCAAAACCCGGTAACATGCGTGTGCACACCATTTCGGTGGCTTCAGGTGTCACGTCACGGGGTGAAGGACCAGTACCACCTGTTGTGATAATGAGGCAGCTACCAGCAGTGGCCATCGATCGGATGGTATCCGCAATGGTCTGACTATCGTCAGGAACGATTTTTTCTAGTGGTGTCCATGCGTGGGTCAGAACCTCGTTGAGATACTCACGAATTGCAGGACCACCTTCGTCAACGTAGTCCCCACGACTCGCTCGATCAGATACGGTCAGAATGCCGATCGTGACGGTACTCATATCAGATCAGGCCACGTTGCTCGAGAAGTTCGATAATAGTGTCCACGCACTTGCCCACGGGCCATTCATGGCTAGGGATCACAAGGTCTGGATCGGCCGGTTGCTCATACGGCGCAGAGATGCCAGGAAAGTTTGTTATCTCCCCAGAATCTGCAAGTGCGTAATGCCCTTCAGTATCTCGCTGCCGGCAGACATCAAGTGGTGCAGAAAGGTGAACCACGAGAAATCGTTCTGCTCCCACTCGTTCGCGTACCTTTTGCCGAACAGATTCACTCGGGGCAACAAACGCACCGATACAAATAATACCAGCATCATTGAAGAGTCTTGCAACTTCAGCACTTCGGCGGAGATTTTCACTTCTATCGTCTGCATCAAATCCAAGGTCACGACTCATCCCCAATCGCATGGATTGCCCATCCAGTACGGTTACGGCTCTTCCCATCTCAAAGAGACGCCGTTCAACAAGCATCGCGATCGTTGATTTTCCTGAACCTGTGAGTCCTGTGAGGAGAACCGTCACTGGTTTTTGTCCAAAGCGTGCTTCACGCTCGGCGAGTGTCACCCCACTGGAGGTTTCATGAAGATGCTCAGCGGCTGGTTCATCATCCCAGTGGTCCTTATGACCATCCTCTGGTTCTCGGTCAAGGATCATTCCGGCGCCGACCGTTGCGTTCGTTACCCGATCAATCATGATGAATCCACCCGTTGATCGATTTCTCCGGTATGCGTCATGCGCAACAGGACTTGTCAAGGTAACACTACATCGTCCTATTTCATTTAAGGCAAGCGTGGGGGCTGGCTGGCGATGAAGCGTATTGATGTCGACCTGGTAACGAAGTGTTGCAACAGAACCTGGAGCAACTTTACTTGTCTGCTTAAAAAGGTATTGCTTGCCAGGAACAAGTGGATCTTCACTCATCCATACAAGCATTGCATCAAACTTTTGGTCAACCTTGGGGACATTTCCAGAACGGACAAGCATGTCACCGCGACTCGAATCAATTTCATCTTCAAGCGTGATCGTGACAGACTGTGAAGCAAATGCTTCCTCTAATTCACCATCAAATGTCACGATGCTTTTTACACGGCTTTTTTTTCGCGACGGTAGTGACATCACTTCATCACCTTTGCGAATGATCCCAGAAGCTATTGTGCCTGCAAAGCCACGAAAATTAAGGTCCGGACGTAGAACATATTGAACAGGAAAACGAAAATCTTCCATATTTCGGTCAGAGCCGATGTACACGGTTTCTAGCAGTGGCATCAGTGGTGAGCCTGTATACCAAGGTGTGTTTGGACTCAGGCTTACAACGTTATCTCCCTTGAGCGCTGAAATCGGCATAAAGTGGACATCAGGCAGATCGAGGCGAGCAGCGAAATCAACGTAATCACTCTTTATTTTTTCAAAGACTGTCTGATCGTAGTCAACGATATCCATTTTGTTGACCGCAACGACAATATGCTTGATTCCCAGAAGAGAGACGATAAATGAATGACGCTTCGTCTGAGGCAAAACACCATGACGTGCATCAATAAGAATAATTGCAAGGTCAGCGGTTGAGGCACCGGTCGCCATGTTTCGTGTGTATTGCTCATGGCCAGGGGTATCGGCGATGATGAATTTTCTTTTGTCAGTTGAAAAGTATCGGTAGGCAACGTCGATTGTAATCCCCTGCTGGCGCTCATCCTCGAGGCCATCGGTAAAGAGCGCTAAGTCAACTTCTTCACCGGTTGTGCCATACCGGGATGTGTCCTTCTTGATCGCTGCAAGCTGGTCCTCATAGATCATTTTTGATTCATAGAAAAGACGACCGATGAGTGTGCTTTTTCCATCATCAACACTGCCACAGGTGATGAAGCGAAGTAATTCCTTTTGTTCATGCTGAGCAAGATATTCATCGATGTCAGACGCGATAAGGCTTGATTGATGGGACATGATTTAGAAGTATCCCTCTTTCTTTTTCTTCTCCATCGAGCCAGCCTCATCTGAGTCAATGAGTCGGCCCTGGCGTTCAGAAAATGACGTGAGAAGCATTTCCTGAATAATTTCAGGAAGGGTTGTCGCAGAAGAATCCACAGCGCCAGAGAGTGGATAACAACCGAGAGTGCGGAAGCGTACTCGACGAACCTCTGGTTTTTCATCAGGTTCAAGTTTCATGCGGTCATCATCAACCATAATCATCACACCATCCCGCCAGACGATTGGTCGCTCAGCCGCAAAATACAATGGCACGATGGGTATCTGTTCAAGATGGATGTATTGCCACACATCCAATTCCGTCCAATTTGAAAGTGGAAAGACTCGAATGCTTTCATTTTTTTTCACTTTTGTGTTGTAGAGATTCCAAAGCTCAGGACGCTGATTCTTTGGGTCCCAGCGGTGAAATTCATCACGAAATGAAAACACTCGTTCTTTTGCTCGAGATTTTTCCTCATCGCGACGGGCTCCGCCAAAAGCGGCATCAAAACGATATTTATCGAGAGCCTGGCGGAGAGCCTGTGTTTTCATAATGTCGGTATGAACCTTGCTGCCATGCGTAAAAGGACTGACTCCGGCCGCACGACCCTCTTCATTGACGTGTACAATTAATTTGAATCCAAGTTCTTTTGCGACGTACTCATCACGTAGTCGATACATTTCCTGAAACTTCCAGGTGGTGTCGACATGCATCAGTGGAAAAGGAGGCTTTGCTGGATGGAAGGCCTTTTCAGCAAGGCGAACCATCACGGCTGAGTCTTTGCCAATTGAATAGAGCATGACCGGGTTTTCAAACTCGGCGGCTACTTCACGGATAATGTGAATGCTCTCGGCTTCGAGTTGTCGGAGGTGCGTAAGGTTGTAGGACTTCATGGATCTTTTCAGTGGAAAACTGCCAATCTAGGCAAAAATAGGAGGTTGCGGCAATCGAGAATTCTTTCTTTTGTTCCTTGGGAGGTAGTCGCGGTAGGCCAAATTGGGGATACTGTAGGCTTTCCGACGGTAGCTTTGGCGTCTCTCAGGAGTTTTAGGAGGAGTTTTTATGTTGTATTCCACTCAATTCTTTGGATGGCATATTGCCTCTGGAATGGCTGCTGCATGTGTTATTTTGTCTTGGAGCCATTCTGCTGCCGAGGCCGCACGCGTCCCGCGTTTTGAGCGAGTGGCTGCTCGTCGTTTGGTCCGCATTGAATCGATTGAGCGACGGGCGGAAGTAGCCGAAGAGATGCCTCCCCGGCCATCAGAGGTGCGTCGCTTGCTTCGTCGAGGAGTGCCGCTTTCAGAAATCACATCTCGAGCAAAAAATGGTTCGAATGCTTCACCAGCTCAGAACCGCAGAGCCAATACTGCTTCTTCACAAATGTCCAAACGTGCACCAACCCTCCAACAGGATAAAACGTTGCCACGGAGCAGCATGCAGGCCGCAGAAGGAGATGTCCCAACTCCATCTCGTCGTATGCCGCCCAAGCCTTTAGATCAGAAGCCTCTTGCTGATGCAAAGCCTACACCAAGATCTATACAAACGGATCAAAGTGTGACACCGGCCACTGTGTTTGAGGATGGTACAAAAAGTGTATTAGTTCGAGATAAACGATTGGACTTTCCAAAAGAGACGCCGGAACTGTTACCAACGCCTCAATAATATTGTCTGTTTTCTGAGGAGAGGAAAGGCAATGAAGATAACTACAACCAGTTATCAACCGTCTGCTGCAGATGAACACTAGCTGCCATTCCCCTGAGTTTGTCAATTGCACGAGTTTGAATCTGTCGAATGCGTTCTTTACAAACGCCCATTTGTGATCCAAGCTCGCGGAACGTCCGAGGAGGTTTCCCATCAAAACCAAATCTGGCAACTACAATTTGTTTTTCCCGAGGTTCGAGATCAGTGAGAAAGGACTGAAAAACTTCTTTCAACTCACTAATCTGTTCGGACGAACAATATTCATGTCCGGTTTCCAACTCAGGTCGATCTTTTGCAACTTCATCTGTTGGCACAAAACGTGATTTCTGCTGACGAGCCTTTTGAGACACTCGGAAAAAATGACGCTGAATCGCATAGGTTGCATAGGTACTGAAGCGATTGCCGAGAGAAAAGTTAAATTTTTCTACCGCTCGCATGAGAGCAATGTTCCCCTCACTTACGAGTTCTTCGAAAGACGTATTGGGATCAACGAATTTTTTCGCTATCGATACGACAAGTCGAAGGTTGGAAGAAATGATAATGGACTTTACCGTTTCGGCGTCGTTCAATAATGATTCAACACTCTCTATCTGCCGAAGCGTGCAGTGTGTTTTACTGAGACGCCTTCGATCAGCGTTCGCCCGATACTTGAGCCAATTCATCCGACGGAAATAAAAATATTCTTCATCCTTGGAGAGGAGACGAGTTCGATAAAGGCTTGCGAGATACGGAGATAGACCTGATGGAATGGTTTTGGAATCAAACGATTCAAGAGGAGTCCTAGATTCGCTTGGCGGTATACTTGCCAATCTTTTCGCATTTGCATTGCGAAACTGGCGGCATGGAATGAAGCTGATCTGACGACCAAAGAGTTGTTTTCTTCTCTCGCGAAGCATTTCTGAACGACGAGTTTTCTGATCACGAGAAGATAGCGTTTTCGTCCCGGAAGATTGCTTTATTGCAGGAGACGATTTCGAAAAATGGGCGGTTGCAATCAATGGAGAACTCCTCTTTTGAGCTGTAGTGATTACCTTTGTAAATAATGAATTATT
>CAXFJI010000032.1:0-13587 GCA_964003275.1 uncultured Planctomycetaceae bacterium | reverse complement strand
AGGGGCGACAGATTTGGTGTCGGTCACGTCAAGAACGGCATCAACTTGAGCATCAATTGATCGCGTTGGTTGATTGGTGTTGGTATTGAGTGCAGTATCAGGGTTGCCAGCGGTCTCTTTCAATTTTTGCTTCCAAATCCGCTCTCGCTCTACTTTTGTTCGACGATGTGGCCAACCAGCACCACCAAGGGCAGGTCGAGAGGGGCCTGGTCCTTCGGATTGACTATCACGAGTGTCATAGCCTCCGTCACGTAAATCAAAAGAGAGTCGGTGTCGATTCTCTGGATGCTGGAGATACGCACCAAAATCACTTACCGCCGCATGAGTGGATTCATCAATGCCAATGAACATTACCTGCCTGGTGATCCACTGACCACGGACCTGAAACGAAAGCATGGCAGGAACCGTGACCGTTGGTGTCATGCCAATGATAGAGTCACCAGCGACTCGACGAATTTCTTCCATATGCCATTCTGGATCTTGAAAACCAGATAGAGAGTGACTCTCAAAAACAATATCGGAGAGAATGCCATGGATGCGCGTCTGCATCTCATTTGAAAACCCAGCCATGACAGCATTGACAACAATCATGGTAGCTACTCCAAGCGTCACGCTGATCACGCTGGCTAATGCGATCCAGCGAGTGCGTAGGTAGCGCCAGCAAAGAAGAAGTTTATACATCTGGTGATGGGCTATTGCTTGAATTAAGAGTGTTGTCGATGAATGGGAAATAAAATGACGTCACGAATGCTTGTGGCTGCAGTTAGAAACATGACAAGCCGATCAATACCAATACCAAGGCCACCGGCCGGTGGCATGCCGTGACGGAGCGCGCGAATAAAGTCAGTATCCATTCGAGCCATTGAATCGTCTTCAGAAAGTCCGGCAAGTTGTGTTCGAAAAAGCTCTTCTTGTAGGTCTGGATCATTCAGTTCCGTATAGGCATTAGCAATTTCCATGCCTGCCACATACAACTCAAATCGTTCTGCAACGGATGGATTGTCTGCCTTACGCTTTGTCAGTGGGCACACGGCGGCAGGGTAATCAATGACAAATACGGGACCAGAAAGCGTTTTTTCGACAGTTGCTTCAAAGAGATCACTTTTGATCACGTCCGCATGACGTCCCGCTGTTTCAATCCCTGCTTGAGTGGCGGCATGCAAAATACTGTCTGTATCACTTGGATCACATCCAGTGACCTCCCGCAAAAGGTCATCATATTTTGCTCGTCGAAATGGTGGTGTGAGGTCAATAGAGTGACCCATCCAATCAAACTGTTGCGGTGAACCAGCAGTCTTTGCGGACTCAATAAGAATGGATTCCGTGAGATCCATCATTGTGCCGTAGTCGCCGTAGGCTTCATACGCTTCGAGCATCGTGAACTCAGGATTATGTCTTGGGCTCACGCCTTCATTACGATACACACGACCAAGCTCGAATACTCTTTCAAGTCCACCAACAAGAAGTCGCTTGAGATGTAATTCTAAGGCAATGCGAAGGACTAAGGGGATATCAAGTGCATTGTGATGTGTCTGAAAAGGACGAGCAGCCGCACCGCCTGCACTTTCTTGAAGCGTTGGTCCTTCAACTTCAAGATACCCGCGGGATTTCAAAACATGACGAATGGCTTCGATGATTCGGCTTCGAGCTATAAAACGCTCTCGCACACCCTCACCGTGAATGAGATCAAGATATCGCATGCGCTGCTTGAGCTCTGGATCAACAAGTCCATGATATTTGTCCGGTGGGGTTTCAAGTGATTTTGTAAGAAACTCAATGCCGGTTGCAAAAATTGTGAGCTCTCCTGTCTTTGAATAACCAAGCCGTCCATCAATGCCAATAAGATCACCAAGATCGAGGCATTTCACGATTGGCCATACTTCCGCCCCAACCTGTTTTTTTCCAAGCATGATCTGGATACGGTCGGTGCGGTCAGTCAGGTCGAGGAACACAAGACTTCCAGCACTCCGAAGCAGCATGATTCGTCCAGCAACACGGACGTTTGGACCATTGCCGTCATCCGGTTGCACGAGTGATTCACCAGTCTTTCGAACATCCCCAATAGGTATTGGGTTTTCAAAACGATGTCCCCACGGATCGATTCCCAAAGACTTCAGACGTTCAAGTTTGTCACGGCGTGCCTGTTCCAAGGACGCGCCAGTACCTTTGGATGGAGACGAGGAAGTGGACGTATCTTGTGGAGGTGAGGGCTTTGTCATGGTAACCGGATTCAGATTTGAGAAGGGAGAATGGAACGAAATCCTATATTGTCGGGTGTGAGCCACTTTTCGGGAAGTTGGGTCGTCGTGTACAACCCTTCTCATTATGACCGCTCACGATGTACCACAGCTTTTTAGCGTAGAAATCCGGACATCCCGTTGGATGGCGTTGGTCGAATGGTATCGCCAAGTGCTTGGTTTGAGGGTGCTGATCCGCGTGGTAGACGACGGGTATGCGCTTCTTGCCGCAGGAGACACACGCTTGGCGATCATTGACCGACCAGAACCGGGTGCGGCGAGTCGCCGGTGGAGTCTCGGATTTGAAGTGGATGATCTTGAGTCTATTCACGAGAGGCTGATTCACGCGGGAGTCGATGTGCAACCGCCTAGCATCAACCCGGAGGGATTTCGAGAACTCACAATCATGGATCCAGATGGAAATCGGTTGCGACTTTTTATGTGGGGTGTGAAAGCGTAGCGAGTTTACAAGACTGACTGCAAGACTGACTCATAGTACAGGAGAAGTCATGCAAGAACGAAATTATCGACAGTACGGAACATACAAAGATCATACCGAATACCGACCCATACAGAAAATGCCCACAGCGTTCTATCTGTCATACGTCAGATGAACTGATGTGTGGAGCGTGTGGAGATATGTTCGTACACGAATTACTTCGGTGGTGATCCAATGCAAAAGAGATGTTTTTCTCCACGGATCAAAAGAACGTCTTGAACAGGTGCAGGAGTGGCATCAATGCCCTCGGCCATATCATTCTCAGCAACAATCTCGAGGGTGGGAGAGTCTTTGATTACTACAATCTGACCACTTCTGTCTGTCAGATACACATGCCCACCAGCAGCCACTGGGGAGGCATAGGTTCGGTTCATGCCAGGGAGCCTTTGGGTTTCATAGTGAAAATCACCTGTCGAAGCATCAACACATGTGAGAAGGCCGGTTTTTTGTTTGTAGTAATACAGGCGGTTTCCTGAAAGGAGAGGAGAGGCCACATCAGGAGTATCTTGGTTGTGCGTCCAGAGAACACTCTTCCCACCAGACAGATTGCCATCACCCGCGAGATCAAAAGCACCGATGAAGGCGCCACGAAAGCCACTTCCAATAAAAGCTACTCCATTTGCAGCGACTGCCGAGGCACATGGGCGTTGAGTTTGCCCACCGCATTTCCACAACTCTTTTCCGGTGGCAAGTTCATACCCTCGGGCAGCAGTCTGACCATTCATGACAATCTGCTCACGACCACGGTTGTCTTTTGTGATGAGTGGTGTTGCCCAACACGTTGGCTCATCCCGAGGGGTTTCCCAGATAGTGTCACCGGTGATTTTGTTCACTGCAATCAACTTTGAAGGTCCTTCATGATCCCATGGAACGATAAGCATTTCTGAAGCCAGTGTTGGAGAACTTCCTTCTCCAAACTCATTCCGTGTGTGCATGTCGCCAAAGTCACGATCCCAAACAGGTTGGCCATCTACAGTGAAGCAGAACGTACCTTGTGAACCAAAGTGCGCGTACACATGTTTGCCATCTGTGCATGGAGAGGCTGATGCATATCCATTGGTGGAGTGGGTACCTTCATGAGGTGTTGCACGAATGGCTGTTTGTTTCCATTTTTCAATTCCCGTAGCCCGATCAAAGCAAAGGATTTGAAAGTCCAGTTCACCGCCGGATCCAGCTACAGGGATTGCTGTTGTGACAAAGACAGAATCATTCCAAAGAACGGGTGATGAGCAACCGCGTCCTGGGATTGGGGCTTTCCAACGAACATTTTCAGTATGACTGAAAGTGGTTGGTGGAGAGGCTGCAGGTGCTGTTCCGTTCCCACTGGGGCCTCGCCAGTGTGCCCACTGGCTGTCTTGGGAAGCCGCATGACTGATGCCCACTGATAAAAGCAGTATTGTAAAATAACAGGTGATCTCTCTCATGGTTGACGATCAGCGTTTGTTCCGCTGCCCTTGTTTGTGTAGTACTCTGTATAGATCGTCGCATGGTGAGGAGATACTCGGCAAGTGGCGTGTGGGTATGAGCAGAAAGTTGGGAGTTTGGGCCACGAAAGGAAATTCTGTGAACGAATCGGTTGAACCGCTTGGAATGCGGGTGTTGATCCGGAAAGATGAGAGCCGCCAGAAAACACGAGGTGGAATTGTGCTTCCTGATCAGGCTGAAATTCCGACCATTACAGGGCGAGTCGTTGAGGTGAGTCTTCAGGTGGAGCGAGACGCAGACTTTCCTATTGAGAAGTACGATAAGGTTCTCTTTCATCCGCGGAATTCCATTCCGGTAGACTTCGAACAGAACAATCTTCTGTACGTTGTCCCGATCGAAGATGTTGTTGCTGTCTTCCGAAGAAATGAGTCGCCGTTGCCGCACCGTCGTGGCAAGCAGGATCAAGATGAAGGTGAAAGCTCAGGAAGTGATGATGATAAATAACATGTGTGTACACCGTTAGAGAAAAATGGAACTGGAACGCATCAAGTCCAGTCGAAGCTGTATATGTTGTTTCAAGGACGCATGTGTTTTATGAAAGTCAGGCCACAAACATGTCACATTGCTGCGACAATAAAAAAACAGTTGTTTTTCGCATGAACGTTTTTTTCTGCTTCTTTTTCTCTCTACTTTTGCCACTGGGAATGGCGTCGCTCGGGCAAGCCAAGCCACCAAACATTCTGTTGATTGTGTCAGAAGATAATGGTCCGGAACTTGGTTGCTACAAAGAGCCCTCTGTCCAGACTCCACGAATCGATGCGCTTGCACGTGAAGGTGTTCGTTTTTCACATGCATGGGTCGCTCAGGCAGGTTGCAGTCCATCGCGAGCAAGTTTTCTTACTGGACTCTATCCCCACCAGCACGGTCAGGTTGGATTGGCAACCTGGAATTTCAGGCTGTATCGGCCCGATATTCCAAATATTGTTCGTTCGCTCAATGAGTCCGGCTACCGTACCGGTCTTATCGGGAAACTGCATGTCAATCCGGAAGATTCTTTCTCGTTTGATTTTGATGCGGTTCGGAAAGCGAACTTTGAGCGAAAAGATCTTGAGTCATATGCTCGACATGCAACTGAGTTCATTGGGGCTGGAGATGCGCCGTTTTTTCTGAGCATCAATTATCCTGATGCCCACAGACCCTGGTTACGTCAGGTGGATGGTCGTCCAGCCAAGCCACTTTCGCAGGATGATGTAAAGCCGCTTGCATATTTGGGAATTGATACACCAAAGCTACGTGCCTACACAGCCGACTATTACAACTGCATGATGCGGCTAGATTCTCTTGTAGGTGACTTACTGGATGCTTTGGATCAATCTGGAAAAGCTGACAATACGCTTGTTGTGTACATTGGGGATCATGGTGCTGATCTGTTTCGTGGGAAGCGAACGTGTTACGAGGGCGGGCTCCGTGTGCCGATGGTTGTCCGCTGGCCTCGCGTGGCACAATCGGGTCTGGTGTGCGATGAGCTTGTATCAACGGTCGATTTGATGCCAACCTTTCTTGAGGCAGCCGGTGTGACGCCGGTTCCGGGGCTTGCAGGGGAATCACTTGTTCCTCTTTTACAAGGCAACGATGCAGATTGGCGGCATCACCTCTTTGCTGAATTCCATACGCATGCGGCCAAGGAAAACTTCTATCCACAACGTTCCGTGCGTACAGCACGCTACAAACTCATTGAGAATCTTCTGCCTGACGAAGAAAATCCAGGAGTGCTTTTTGCCTTTGAAAAACTGGAGATTTCTCCGGATGTGATCAATGATGCTGATGATCATGTGCGACGTGCCTATCAGGAAATGCGTAAACCGCCGCGTTATGAACTCTACGATCTTGAAAAGGATCCATATGAGTTTGTAAATCTTGCAGGTCATGCAACGTATGCAGCGACATTAGACGGACTGTCCAAGAGCCTGCATCAATGGCGACGTGAGACAAATGATCCATTGCTTGATCACAAAGTATTGATGCAATTCAAGAAAGAGGTTCATTCAGTCGAGAGTAAAAAAGAAAGTCGAAAACGGGAGTGGAAATACCCAGAGTATTTTTTTGGTGATAACGATACATCAGTTTCAACTGAACAGGCGGTTTCAAATAGCCCGTCTGCCTCACTCCATCGCAGACAGCGCCCCAATGTACTTATGATTGTTGTTGATGATATGAATGACTGGATCGGCTGTCTGGGTGGCCATCCTGATGTTCAGACGCCTCATATCGATCGTCTTGCCCAGCAGGGTTTGCTTTTCACAAACGCTCATTGTCCAGCACCAGTATGTAACCCGTCTCGAACTGCCGTGTTGACGGGAAGGATGCCGGGCACCACGGGCATTTACGACAACTCAGTCATCTGGCATGAGGCAATGCCAGATATCTCAACGATTCCGTCATGGTTTCAGCAGCATGGTTACTATGTGCTCGGTGGTGGAAAAATCTACCATCACATGCCGGGCTTTAATCGTCGGAGTGATTGGAATCAGTATTTTGATCAGGTGTTCGATAGCCACTATCATCAATTTCTCAACCGTGGTGAAGGACAGTCATTCCACTGGCCTGAAGGGTTTCCACTCAATGGTCTTTTGTCAGTAAAAAAACTCACCCGTCCTCCGAAAAATCCGCGGGAGTTTGATTGGGGGCCATTCGATGTTACGGATGCTGATATGGGGGATGGGCAACTTGTGGAGTGGGCCAAGGCATTTCTCAAAAAACCAACCAAAGAGTCATTCTTTTTTGCGGTTGGTATCTATCGTCCTCATTTACCTTGGTATGCACCGCGTCACTACTTCGATTTGTATGATGTAGAGTCACTCTCCAAGCCACCCATCAAGCATGATGACCTTACGGACGTTCCAAATGGTGGACAGACCATGGCAGCATACCGTCGTGAAGATCTGGATCTTATACGTCGTGAGGATGCAGAGCAGGATATTCTTCAGGCATATCTTGCAAATATCTCATTTGCGGATGCACTCGTTGGAGAATTATTAACGGCCCTTGAATCAGGGCCCTCCAAAGACAATACGATTGTTGTTTTCTGGTCAGATCATGGTTGGCACTTTGGTGAAAAAAATCATCTTCATAAGTTCACATTATGGGAACGATCGACGCGAGTTCCGCTCATTATCAAACAGCCAGATGGTCAGATGGCGTCTTTGAAGCATACAACAGGCCAGCCAGTTGGTCTGATTGATCTTTTTCCTACGCTCACGGATCTTTGCGATATGCCACGACCACAGAATATTGACGGTGTCAGTTTGGCGTCTCTGCTGAAGGATCCGCATGCACGTCGAAGCCGTCCTGCCTTGACCACGCATGGGCAAGGAAATCATGCACTGCGAAGTGACCGATATCGATACATTCGTTATGCCGATGGCGGAGAAGAACTCTATGATCTTCTTGAAGATCCTCATGAATGGAAGAATCTTTGCAACAGTCCAGAGCATCAGTCAATCAAATCAGAAATGATTCAGTTTTTACCTCAGGTGAATGCAAAGAAACTGAATCGATCAAAAAAGCGAGGGAAACAAGCAAGTGTGTCATCTACCAGTGGAGACGATTCATGAGAGTCCTTGTGGTCTGCTTGTTTCTCACGGCATGTTTAGGAGCAACATGGGTTAATGCGGCACAACAACCATTGAATATCATTCTGTTTCTGGTGGATGATCTTGGGTGGAGAGACGTTGGTTGTTATGGCAGTTCGTACTATCACACGCCACATATGGATCGCCTTGCCTCTGAAGGTGTTCGCTTTACGGATGCCTATGCTGCTTGTCCGGTGTGTTCGCCAACACGGGCAGCTATTCTCACAGGAAAGTATCCCGCCCGTCTGCTTCTCACAAATTGGTTGCCGTCTGGCCGTTGGAATCCTGCGGCACGTTTACGAGAGGGGAGATTTCTACGAGGCCTGCCATTAGAGGAATGTACATTACCTGAGGCACTCAGACGTTCAGGCTATGAAACGATGCACATTGGTAAATGGCATCTTGGGAGTGAGCCATTTTCTTTACCAGAGCATCACGGTTTTGACAAAAATATTGGTGGGAATGCACATGGAGCTCCTGGGAGCTACTTTTTCCCCTATGAGGGAAACTGGTCAATCCCGACAACAAACCAACGAGCCAGGTGGATGGTATTACCGAGTGGGCAGAAAGGTGAATATCTCACTGATCGTCTCACTGACGAGGCCGTGAAGTTCCTCATGGAGCCACATGAAAAGCCATTCTTTCTTTATTTTTCACACTATGCCGTTCACTCGCCGCTGCAGGCGAAGCCTGACATGATGCAACGGTATGACGTGATATCTGAAAAAGATCGTCAGGGCACTCCGGCATATGCAGCGATGGTGGAGAGTGTTGATGAAAGTCTTGGTCGACTACTGGAAGTATTGGATAAGCGAGGCATAAGGGACCAGACACTTGTCATTGTTACCAGTGATAATGGTGGCTTTGCTCATGCAACAAGTAATGCTCCGTTGAGAGCCAATAAAGGGTCATTGTACGAAGGAGGTATTCGTGTTCCTCTGTTGATACGTTGGCCAAATGTCGCATCTCCGGGTAGTGTCTGTACTGTTCCTGTCACAAGTTCTGATTTGTATCCAACATGTCTTACCGCTGCAGATTGTCCGCTTCATGCTTCACAACATATCGACGGTTGTGATCTCAGTGTTGTTCTGAAAGAGGGACACTTAGAAAGAGATGCCCTGTATTGGCACTTTCCTCATTACAACAAGCACCCTTTCAGCACACCAGGAAGTGTGATTCGCAGAGGACGTTGGAAACTGATTGACTCATTCGATCCAGAATCCAAGGAACTCTATGACCTCGAAACCGATATTGGAGAACAGCATAATCTTGCATCAACGCAACCTGTCATTATGTCAGAACTTTTGTCTGCATTGAGTGCATGGCGCAAGGACGTCGATGCTGAAAGGATGCTTCCAAACTCAGATTATGATCCGGTACTGTCCCAACCGAAGCAAAAGAAGCAAAAAAAGAAGTCAGCAACTCCCCGGCAGTAGTTGATGCCATCCTGGAAGGCACGTGAGTGTATCTGTGAAGCGATTTTCGACTAATGTATTGTCATTCTTCTGTGGTCTCATGGGATTCTTCTGTTTCGCAACGACAGACGCTGCATCAGGCGACACGCCTCCGAACATTCTTTTTCTCTCGATCGATGACCTAAGACCATCGCTTGGTTGTTATGGAGATACGCTTGCCAAAACACCGGCTATTGATCGATTTGCCAAATCATCTCGTATTTTTCTTGCAGCGTACTGTAATCAGGCGGTCTGCGGTCCATCACGAACATCCGTCTTTACTGGCCGACTCCCAGACAACACACGGGTTTGGCACAACCGTCACCATTTTCGTGACACGTGTCCAAGCGTGGTCACACTTCCGCAGTTATTTATGAAAGCAGGCTATCATACACAGAGTATCGGTAAGACCTTCAGTGGGAGGCAGAGTGAAGAGGATCCAGAATCATGGTCCGTGCCTCCAGTGATTCAGGAAGCAACATGGACGAATTATGCTCTTCCAGAGAATGCATCAGATAAGAAAAAAGGGGTCGCAGCAGAAGCTGCAGCTGTCCCTGATGATGCGTACAGCGATGGAAAGATTGTTGATCGTGCGATTGAGGCCCTTCGTACGTTCAGAAACGAAGGCACGCCGTTCTTTCTTGCAGTCGGCTTCTTAAAGCCACACCTTCCTTTCTGCGCACCAAAGCGATATTGGGATCTGTATGATCGAAGTTCATTTGCAACAGTCCAACACACCGAGCGAACAAGTAATGTGTCTGCGTATGCGTATCCTGATCACGCGGAGCTTGGGGGGTACACAGATATTCCATCTGACGAGCAATTATCCGCCGAACAGATTAACAAACTCCGACATGGGTATTACGCATGCGTAAGTTACATTGATGCGTTAGTTGGCCGTCTCCTTGAAGCACTTTCTGCCTGTGGCCTTGCTGAAAACACGATTGTTGTCTTGTGGGGGGATCATGGGTACTCGCTTGGTGAAGCAGATCATTGGTGTAAACAAACAAACTTTGAGCGAGACACGCGTGTGCCGCTCCTTATTCGGGTCCCAAACATGGCAGCACCCGGAGTGTCGACATCTGCCTTAGTGGAGTACGTTGACCTTTATCCGACAGTCGCTGGGCTTGCAGACCTGATGCCGCCACCATTAATCGATGGCCAGACGCTCGAGCCCATACTTGATGATCCCACTGCGAATGGCCGGTTGTATGCGATGAGCCAGTACGCAAGGCCATGGAAAAAAGAGGATCCTGAGGTCATGGGGTATTCCATACGAAGCCCAACACATCGATATACACGCTGGGTGCAATGGCCTACCAGAAAAATACTTGCGGAAGAACTGTATGACTATGGTCGTCTTGCGAGCATTGATCATGGTCCACCGATATTCGTTGAAGCCAGCAATCAAATTGATAATCCATCCGAAGCCAGTGTGTGTAATCACATGCGAGATGCACTCGATGCCGTACTCAGAAGGAGAATCCGACCAGTGGTGACCCAATAGAACATTTTGTTTCTTTCTGCAGGGTGCAAACGATCGTCGATGTTGCTGACCGGATACAACGAGTGTCTTTCCCATCGTATCACCATCAGAAAAAGGGGGAGGCACAAGGCCTCCCCCGTCTTATGAAACGTGTTGACGCTATCTTCTTTTATTTTTAGTGAATCGCAGAACGAGGCTCAGGCTCGTTGTCCTGCTAAGTTCAGACTCTAATAAGCTCCATTGAGGGTTTCATTTCCTGCACGTGTGCACAGTGCCTGAAACAGACTGTCGGACATTCCATCAGAGAGGAGGGAAACATGACCATCTGCAAAAACAAAATTCACACCACCGGGATGATTTGCGTAGAAATCTTCAAAGTGTTGTTCGCCGCCTCTGTTGAAGACATGCTCACCCACGCCAACGACTCGAGACATCGCAGCAGCTAATTCCTCGTCCATGCCCTGCCAGAGACTTCCACCGACGCGGCTGTCTCGCTCACCGACGGCAACAGTTTTACTTAAGCCGTCTCGGACAAATGCAAATTTCACTGCATTGGTGCCATCTTCTAAGCCAGTAAAGAAAATTCCATTGCCCGCGCTTGCCGCGAGTCCGTCGTCGTCATCGTCCTGACGGCTTCCCTCGCTGTCTGGATGCGCATGACCATGGTCAACAATATGTTTTGAACCAAAATTTCCAACATAGTTGGAGCGAGAGTACTGCCGTGGTCCAGCTGTTGCGTCAGGAGCATCGTCGCCATTGCCTGCACCACTTGCTGCGCCTGGGTTAAAAACAGTATTCAGGGCAAATGCATCAGATGGACACAGAAATGCTGAAACAACAGTAGCTCTCACTGCTGCAGGGCTATCACCAACTGCCTGAGAGAAATCGATTTGGTTATACAAATTCATTTCTTCGATGTGTGGAAGGATTCGTGAACTCCATCCCCAGCCTTCCCCTTCATCGCCGTGAATCTGACCATCTTCGTATTCACCGATCCATCCTACTGGGAAGGTTTCAGGATTGGCGTCAGCGTAGGAGTGTATCCCAAGGCCAACCTGTTTGAGATTATTGGTGCAGGCAGACCGTCGGGCAGCCTCTCTGGCAGCTTGGACTGCCGGTAGCAAAAGGCCAATCAAAACACCAATGATGGCAATAACAACAAGCAATTCGACAAGGGTAAATCCACGTCGTTTGACGTGCTCCCGGTGATGAAAAATCTGCAAGGTTTGAAACAACATAATGAAAACTCCAAATACAAATGTGAATAAAAGATCTGAACCAGTCTTGTTTAAAAATCAATCTCATATGGTTGCCATTGCAACACGTATAGAAAGCAGCATCGAATGATCGCTGCTCATTTGCATTGCTGGGCATAGAAACCAAGGAAGGCAAATGAAATGAGCACAATAATCGTCGGAGACAGTTTCACTGTTATGCGAAGATCACTGGTGGACCACGAGGCCTTGGCCGAAGAGAGAAATCAAATGACAGGTCAATGTCATTTGTAGTGACCAATGTATCGGGCACGATTGCTGAAAAACAATGAAGCGCAGGAGTGTGCACACTGTGTGCTTTGGCAAGACTAAGAAACTGACAAATTGTGCAATCGTCAGAGGTGTCTTGAGAAATGGGAATCTGGCGATGGTGGTGGTGATGGTGGTGGTGACACTTGTAGTCTGAGCCTGCAGGATCAGCTTCATGGTGAGCATGGTCGTGGTGGCAGCTATGATTGCCATCAAGATCAGAGGAGATAGCACATTGCGTGAGGTGAGCGTGACAGTGCGAGTGCAGGCCAAGAACGTGGAACCCGGCATGCCCCAGCACGGAAGCGAGCCCGAAAGAGCTTATCAGTAAAAATATGACGATTCGTACCATGGTATCCAAGGAAAGACGCCAGCCTGCATCCAGATACAAAGCCTGTGCTATCTGAAAGTCGCTGCTTTTCCAAGTGAAAAGTGATCAGACATCGATTTTTATTGTAAAAAAGCGTTCTCTGAGCTGCCAGTCGAGAGAAACGATAAAAGTTAAAGATATTGTTGGCGTTTATTTATATACTCGAAGAAGTCGAGTGACTTTTTCATGGAAAATCGAGCTGGATCGTGTTTTCCTTGGATGTATTGGGATCGGTTGGCAGGTACGAAGAGTCAAATCAATTCAGGAAATGGTTGTGTATCACACCATCCACAAAACCAGAGGCGGCATGAAAGGTGATCGTATGAATATGGCAAAGAAGGCATTTACGCTTGTTGAGTTGTTAGTGGTGATTGCCATTATTGGGGTCTTGATTGGGCTTCTACTCCCAGCAGTACAGTCAGCTCGAGAAGCTGCGCGTCGAGCCAATTGCACAAATAATCTGAAGCAGATGGGTCTGGGTATGCATAATTTTGCGACTGCGAGGAAAGAGCGTTTTCCACCCGGACGTGTGAAGCAGAGTAATTTCAAAACGGTTGGCTGGTCTAGCTTTTTTCTGGACTTCATGGAGCAGAGTCAGTTACAAGCAACGTGGGATGCCGTTGCAGATCCAGATGTTGCTTCAGGTGATTCACGTCTTTATTTGGCTGCAAATTTCATTGATAAAATTAATGAGAATGCTACCCACACAAAAATCCCAACCTATTTATGTCCATCGACGGCTCGGGAAGATTCCACACGAAGAAATGGTTTTATTGTTACAGCTGGGCAATATGAAGGCATGGCCTGTACAGACTATTTCGGCAATGCTGGACCGAATCATAATGAACCGCAGTTTTTGAAGCCAAATGGTGATAGGTATGAGGAACATAGTGGTGTTCTGCTAAGAAAGAACGCAGATAATCTTGATGGCGGCACACGGTTCTCTCAAATAACGGATGGT
>CAXFJI010000031.1:0-13595 GCA_964003275.1 uncultured Planctomycetaceae bacterium | reverse complement strand
CGTGGTCGGCGAGGTGGACGTCGCAGATCCACACGAGAACGCCTGGCAGGAGAACGGCAAACGGCTGAAACTCCTGAATCAGAACAGCGGCTTGCAGATCTGGATGATGAACCATTGGCTACATCGTATGGCATGCCCATCAACAACAATGATTCTTCCGCGTCCGAGGAAAACCAACCTGAAAACAAAAGCGATGATACTGCAGAGGGTGAGCGACGGCCACGACGCAGGAGACGAAGGAGAAGCAGTGGTGAGTCGCGACCAGCACCTTCCAATCGGGAAACACCTCGAGATGGCAGACGACGACGAAGTGATTCATCACGATCCCCATCGCGTTCTTCCAGAAATCGACGTCGAGAAAACTTTGAACCCGTTGCAGGAAAATTCGAGGAGGATGATGAAGGCGTAGATTTTCTCGGAGTCGATGAGGCACATTCCACACCTGTCACCAACAAAGAAGATTCATCACAGGACGACAATGTACTTGCCGAAAGCGGTCTGGATACAGTCCGAGATGTGCCAAGCTGGGTTGAAGCGATTGGGATGGTCATTGCCCCAAATCTCGAAGCACGAAATAAATCCAGCGGCAATCAAAAATGATGCCGTTGCATTGTGTCATTCATCAACAAGTGACAACAGGCTCGAGCATCTGTGAAGAAGAACGTTCGCACTGCCTGAAACGTACGTCGCTGTGCGAGGAAACTATTTCAAAGCAATTGTCCGAGCCAATGGCTTGAGGATCTGCTCGACAACGCAGGAATCGATAACTTCAATCGCCACTTGCGTAAGACGATCCATCGCCTCTACATATCCAGTGTGTGGCGCAAGGCTCCCGTACTGCCGAGCAGTGACATAGACACTTAGTTGTTCTTCGGTGAATTCACCAGTACGCACCTGGAAGGCATTCGTACGAGTTTCTGTACTCACCCTCACCTGAGTACGACAGTCTTCGTCTATCGCCATTGTGATAGACGGCTCACAGTTGATCACACGACTCCCTGGTAATTCCGCAACACGGTCAAACGCCGCCCCCATCCCCAGTGCTTCTGCCAAAAGAGCGTTATGGTTCCCGCGAAAAGCAAAATCAAAACCAAAGAGGACATCCAGTGCCTCGCAGTCGAGGGGGCTGATAGAAAGGTACGCCGGCGCAAGATCAAGAATCATGCGATGCTGTTCAAATGCCTCCTCCATGGATTCCGGATTCACCTGTCCCGAACAAAGACGCTTCGCCTCCACGGCCGTCCATCGATACCGACCTTGCTCTTTATCCTCTTCAAGAACAAAGTCCCGTTTGTCACGACCATAGAACTTTCGCATTGTTGGATACTTTTTCTGAACCCGCTCAAAAAACTGAAGAATGGTCTCACGCTGACCGGGAAGTTCCATTTCGGTCGTCAAATTCATATTGATATAAAAGTCATCAACCAAAGAAGCGTAATGACGCATAGTGTCTTTCCCGTGTGATCAATCAGGGTTCTGCATGAGAGTAAATATCATTGCCATAATTTATTGGAGCATCTAGCACACCTCCCACAATTGCGGCATACTGAAACAAGCACTCTGAAACTCCGATGGCTCCCAGAGTCCTCAATATGGCTGCTCATTCCGCCAAACATGACCCTGCAAGAATCCCCGATGATCGGCTGACGATTGAGCAGCGAAAAGATGGGACGTTGGTTGTACGTGTGCATTCCACTGGAACTGAGGATGAACGACTCCCAGATGCAGTGTTCTCCTTTCGATGCGGCGACCCTCAATACTCATATTGGCTGAGCCGCTTCCAGCAGTCGTAGGCACCCGTACGACTCATTCCTCACGAGAACTCGCGATAAGCGTAATAAACTCACGATTACTCTTGAACTTGGACAACTGCTTTGTGAGCTGCTCCATAGCATCAACATGATGCATCGAAGACAATGTCCTGCGGAGCATGTTGACTGCGTGCAGCGTATTCGGATCAAGCAATTTCTCTTCACGTCGTGTACCTGACTGAGAAATATCAATCGACGGCCAGACGCGTCGATCTGCCAGCTTACGATCAAGCACCAACTCCATATTGCCCGTGCCTTTGAATTCCTGGAAGATCAATTCGTCCATTCGGCTTCCAGTATCAATTAGCGCCGTGGCAACAATTGTGAGTGATCCCCCTTCTTCAAAAACACGTGCTGTTGCAAAAAGCTTTTTCGGAATATCGAGAGCCTTGATATCAACGCCACCGGACATGGTCCGACCAGTATTTCCAACCCACTTATTAAATGCTCGTGCCATTCTTGTGATGGAGTCCATGAGCAGAAAGACGTCTTTTCCTGCTTCGGCCATTCGCTTACACCGCTCGATCACCAGTTGCGACAAACGCACATGGCTTTCCACATCACAGTCAAGGCTACTTGCGAGTACTTCTCCCTCAACACTCCGTCGCATGTCGGTAACTTCTTCTGGCCGCTCATCAATGAGCAACATCACAAGATCCAAGTCTGGGTGATTGGTTGAAATAGCCTGCGACACCTGCTGGAGAAGAACAGTCTTTCCTGTCCGAGGTGGGGCAACAATCAAAGCTCGCTGGCCTTTGCCGAGTGGCGTCAGGAGATCCATCACACGCGTGGTGATTGGCTGTTGATCCGTTTCCAATCGAAGCCATGCTTCAGGATTAATGGGCGTCCGCTGATCGAACGACTTGACATCCGCCCACTCCTCAACGGACATACCTTCGATCTCATCAATTTCTCGAACGCGTGGCCCCTGCTGTCGACGGCCAGCCTGCACCTTTACCTTGAGAAAAACACCCTCACGCAGACGACAACGATCGATCATGGTGGCTGGCACAAAAGGATCCGTCCTATCACGAACGTAATTGGTTTCCGGACTCCGCAGAAAACCGTAACCATTGGGATGCATCTCAAGCACTCCGCTCCCTGGCTCCAATGGAAGCGGCTCACCGTTCTCAGCAACCTCAGGCTCCGTGTCAGGAGGGGGCTGCATGCCCTCCCCTTCCATATCAACAGCCCCAGCCCCAGCCGGCACAGGACCGCCTCCACCGCGACGGTAACGACGACGACGACCGTAACCGCCACCTTGCCCTTGGCCACCCCCGTAGCCCCCACGCGACCTTGATCGCCTCCGCTTCGCCATAGAACAATTCAACCTCTCATTAGGAGAGCACCACACCGTTCACCGGCACGCTGCCGGAAAGAAATAGCACTGGACGCAATGAATTCATCCATCACACCAGAAACATGCAAGTGGCACCATTTTATTGGTTTAGCCCTGCAAATGCAGGATTATGAATCATGCGCCTGCCCTGACTGCTTGCGCGGTCGATGACGAGCACTCTGGATGCGAAATGAACTGGAAACCACTTCCAGACCACCGAGGGTGAGATCAGTACACACACTGAAATCAAATGGAATAACCCAAGGACTTCTCAGTCGCACACAGAAAGATGATTCAAAAGTTTTTTATTTTGAAACAACAGAAGCACAAAGTTTCAAAACGTTATGAAAACTGATGTGTAGGAGTATCCGAGCGCTCAGGCTTACTGTCAAGTGTCAGGAAACAAACATCTCGAAACTCCCATTTTAACAGCTATTCCCCCCCTTTTTTCTCCTTCACCACACAAAAGGGAAGCACTGGCAGTCTAGGCAAAAACCCTCTCTGGAACGTAATTCAACCAACCGTTTCAGCCGATACTCTCACAAAGCGTCTGGCGAACACTAGCTGTCGTCAGCCTAGCCAAAGGTTTCAGACGACCATGCCCAAGGGACCTGTTATGTTGAGTCAGAGACTTCCTTCTTTGCAATTCATCACCTCTCTCACACTCGCCTGCTTGCTTACAGCACCCTGCTGGGCAACAGAAAACGAGAAGCGGATTCCGTGGCACCCCTCAATCCAAGAGGCAAAGGCTGCAGCAGCAATCAGCGGCAGGCCTGTCCTTGTTGTTTTTGGTGCTTCCTGGAGCGATGCCAGCGTCGAATTGTATGAAAAAACACTTCACAACTCAGAAGCAATCGCAATTGTCACCGCATGTTTTGAGCCCGTTCAAATCGATGTGGACGTTGATCCGCTGACGACAAAAAATATGGGGGTGACGTATCTTCCATCTGCCTGCGTCATTGATCAAGACAGCCGTGTTCTGTCATCTTTTGATTGCCCTGAGTCTCCAGCCAGTTTCATTGCCGCTGCTGGCAAGGCCGTTCAAGACGCAGCAGCAGCCCGGCAAGAGACGGTGGCGATGACACCTGTTCAATCATCACAGGCTCCTTCCTCACCAACACAAGCACAGTCTCTTTCCGCGGGAATCATTTCGTCTTCATTGCCACAAGCACAACAAGCCTCGACCACAGCGACCATTCCCGTCTCATCGTTTTCTGCTCCTTCTTCATCACCAGTGACCACACAGTCACCTGTTGCAGATAACCGACCGCTATCACGATTCTCAACAACATCACAAAACGCACCACTCCCATCACCAGCAAGCACTGCACAACCAGTGGCACCAAATACAATCGGATATACTCCACGAAATGCATGGCCTGCTGAACCTGCCACCACGATGCCTTCAGCCATGCCTCCCTCACCATCGCTGAAAACGCAGGATCCAATCCAAACACCACAACAGACCACAACAGCAGCCCGCCCAACCATTGAGCCACGAACATCACAGTCTCCCCCAAGTCCCTCTGGGATGGCCTCATGGCTTGGTGATTCAGTCTCAGCTACTGCACCAGCAACCACACCACCAACATCCCCTCCGTCAAGGGTGGCTCAGGAACCAACAAGTCAGTCTCCACCGGCAACAACATACGGGATGCTCCCTCCTCCAGCCCCAGCACAAACAATCGAAACACAAGAAGAAGAAGAAGAAGAGAAAAAACCGAATGCCTTTCTTGCCGCAATGCAACGGCCTTTCCGTTTCTTTTCATCAGCTCCAAAGATCGAAAGAGCTGAGCCAACCATTCCGGCAGACATTCCAACAGTAGGAACGGCAGATCCGTATGGGACCATGCCACTCGGCATGGAGGGGTACTGCCCCGTGACACTTGCTGAAAAGTCTGTCTGGGTTGAAGGTCGAGCACAATGGGGCGTGCGACATCGTGGAAGAACGTATCTGTTTGCAGGAGAACCGCAGCAACGTGTCTTTCTCGCTGATCCAGACCGCTATGCTCCCGCTCTGTCAGGAGATGACCCAGTGCTTGCGTTCGACAATGGCAAATCAGTACCTGGTCAACGGCGATATGGCGTCACCTACCAGTCACGAACGTATCTTTTTTCGTCACCTGAAACGAGAACTCTGTTTTCCTCCAATCCACAGCGATACACGACAAAGGTAACGCTCGCTGAAAACCCAGCATCAAAATCAGACACTCTTTTGAGATAACAGCCGGTGATCAGGCATGGTCATCGATCCGTGCCCACCCTTTGCAGCGTTCAACAGCGTCATTCCATCGTGCACAAAGCCGCCTCCGTTCTCCATCATTGATCGTTGGCTCAAATTGCCGATCAATACGACGGGCCTCGTCAACCGCGTTGGGATCGGAATAAAAACCGGTGGACAGCCCCGCAAGCAGCGCTGCTCCAAGGGCTGTTGTCTCAAGAACAGCTGGTCGTTCCACTGTGATCCCAAGAACATCAGCCTGGAACTGAAGGAGCAAATCATTTGCACTGGCGCCACCATCGACCCGCAAGGATGTCAAAGCCATGCCAGAATCTTTCTTCATGCATGTAACTACATCTGCGACTGAAAGTGCGATGGCCTCAAGTGCAGCACGAGCAACGTGTGCTTTGGTTGTGGCACGGGACAATCCAATAACCAGTCCCCGGGCAAACGGGTCCCAGTGGGGGGTCCCCAGACCGGTTAACGCCGGCACGACCATCACACCTCCTGTGTCTGTCACACCACTAGCTAACTGTTCTATGTCTGATGCCTTTTCTATGATTCCCAAACCGTCTCTCAGCCACCCCACCAAGGCTCCAGCGACAAAAACAGCACCCTCAAGACAATAGGTTGGAGGACGCCCTGCAAACCCACATCCCGGAGTGGAAAGAAGGCCAGATACACTTTCAATGACCTGTTCACCTGTCGAAAAGATCATAAACGCACCAGTGCCGTACGTGTTCTTTGCTTGCCCTGGATCGATGCATCCTTGTCCGAATGACGCTGCCAACTGATCTCCAGCGCATCCCGCAATATCAATGGGTCCACCAAATAATGAAGAATCTGTAATACCAAAGTCTCCACTTGATGCTCGGACTTCAGGAAGCATGTTCGGGGGAATATCAAATAACTGACACAGTTCATCGCTCCAGGCCATGCGATGAATATCAAAAAGAAGGGTCCGGCTTGCATTTGTCACGTCTGTGGCATGCACTCTTCCTCCCGTTAATCGCCAGATGAGAAATGAATCAACCGTGCCAAACATGACATCCCCTGCTTCGCACCGTTGGCGAAGACCAGGAACCGTTTCCAGCAGATGCACAATTTTTGTGGCAGAAAAATATGGATCAAGAACCAGGCCCGTCCGATGTCGGATCTCCGCCTCGACTCCCGTAGCCTTCAGTCGCTCACAGATGGGTGCCGAGACGCGACTTTGCCACACAAGTGCAGGAGCAACAGGCTGCCCTGTGGAACGGTCCCAAAGAATGGTGGTTTCTCGCTGATTGGTAATGCCAATGCATGCAACATCCTGAAATGTCTGGCCAGACTTTGCCAAAACTTCGCGAGCACATTCTATCTGGCTGTTCCAGATATCTTCTGGGTCATGTTCAACAATTGAGCAGTCAAGTATCTGTCCATCGACTCCTTTTTCTTCATGGGCTCGCACATGTTGAGGAAATTCCTGCTGGGATACCTCTACTAAACGGCCATCACCATCAAACAGGATGGCACGACTGGATGTTGTGCCTTGATCGAGTGCCATGACGTATTTGGCTGATGATTTTGGAGATGTCATACCACATACTTTCTCAATAGAATGGTGTCAGATAGTTGAGAGTCGGTAGCTGGTATCCTACTCTTGAGGAACCCTCAGAAGGAACGATTCCCTTTGAACCTTTGCAGGTGGGCCATCTTACTCTCTTCAAGAACAATGCTGACATTCTTTCTCCAGCTCACTCGCCGTCGTCTGCAATACATTGTGACGTCTCTTTTTCTCACGTGCTGGGCAGCGTCCAACGTTGTCCTGGCCTCTCGTGCTTCACCGATCCATGCAACATGGATCGCCACTCCCGTTTGCGAAGTCAGCCGACAGATTGGTCGACTTGCACAGATTCCGGTCATTCTCGATCGGCGAATCAATCCAAATACTCCGATCTCCATCCAAGCTTCTGGAGAATCCTACGATACTATTCTCTCACAGATCGCAACAACTCTTCACGCACAAGTTGTCTATTTAAAATCATCTATTCGCATCACCTCTCCACAAACAGCAGGGCGTTGCGTAGCAGCAGAAACCCTCCGCAACAAGGAACTCAATCAACTTGCAGCGAAGCAAAAGCAATGCCTCTTAAGAACAGAACCATGGTCGTGGCTTTCTGGTAGTCAGCCGCGAAATCTTCTTGAGGAACTTGTGAAAAAAAATGGACTCACCATTTCAAACATGAGCATGGTTCCTCATGATCATTTTCCTGCTGCAGAAATTCGTGCCATACCACTCGTAGACCGACTTGATTTGATACTGGCCCACTTTGATCTTCGAGTCACATGGTCACCGGACACGAAGGGTGAACACCCCTCTGGCATGATTGTCCCACTCCCAAGCGCCACGGACACGGTGATGACAAAACCACGCCAAAGCATGCCAAGACCACAACAACCTCAGGGGCGCAAGGTATTCACACTTCGTCTCGAAGCTCCACTGGAGCCATCTCTCGTCGCATTGGCGAAGCAACTTGGCCTCACATTAGAGTTTGATCGCGACACCCTCACTGCTCGAAGCATATCACCGCAAGAAATCGTTCGGGTCGATGTGACACAGGTATCCCGAGAAAAACTCCTGGATGCCATACTGAGTCCACTGGGCATTTCATGGCAGATACGTGGCACGACGCTTCGTGTATGGGCCGAAGAGTCGATAGAGCCTTAGCTTTGCTTCACCACCTACGCAGAGGGTCCGGCGAGCAGACCTCCGAGGCGCTCTTCGATACCCTGCCGAATTCTTCCAGAAAACATGGAAGCCATGCTTGGTAATTCAATTTTCACCAAAACCTCCGCGTCCAATACATCAATCTGTCCGGAAATTGGCATGCCCATCACATTGAGTCCGACTATCATTTGTTCCTGATCATTCCAATCTGCCTGAATCGGTCCCACCTGAGGTTCATACTCACTTTTTGCTCGAACAACGGCGGCGTCGATACGTTGATGAACCTCTTCACGGCTCAACGTATGTGGAATACGAACTTCAAGTGGTGCCATCTATTGATTTCTCCAAACGGTGAACTTCTTTGGTTGCAACGCGGACAAGATCTGTATCGACAGGTCCGAGTCTGTTATTTGAGCAAACTGCAGATCGTAATGCGACCACATCGGGTTGGAAGCGAGACACATGCTGAATCTCATCAATCTTGAGACGGCCTGCAAGTGTCACGGGCAAGTGACCACCATGTGCTGCACTCACCCACTGCATGAGATCGTGCTGAGAACAACAGCCCAAAAGGCCTGGACCATCCTTGTCCGACGTATCAAATAGAATGATATCACACTGCTCTCGGGCAAAGCCAATGACATCGATCGGGTGAGGCGCCCCCACACGATCCCAATCCACATACGCAACGGCGACACGCTTGATAGAAGAAGGGAGCGATTGCATCACCTGCCTCAGGCATGACTTCCAATGCAAATCGAACACACCATGCAAGCCAATTTTCAACGCTCCAGGCAGACCGGCTTCATCGGAGCGTAAACAGGATGCAATCTCTTCAACCCATTGAAGAATACTTCCGGGATGTGCGATCTCATCTCGTAGTTCACCTGCAGCGACTGTCCACGGCAATCGGTTGCAAACAACACGTGCAACCTCAACAACGTTTTGGATTGAGGCTCTGCCAAGTGATCCGGCAGCTGGATCTTTAACATCAACAATTGCAGCGCCGCCTTCTATAGCCTCCTTTGCTTCCTTCGCGTCACGGACACTCACCAACAGTCCATGCCAATTCATGATCGTTGGCTCTCGATCGCATCTTGTTTGGCCTTGATAAGTCGCGATGCAAGATCTTTCAGAAGCGCGGGGGACAGTGGCTCACACCATCGACCATCAAGAATGATAGAGGAGTCCTGCCATACTCCCCACGGAGAGAACATGGAACCCGCTCGATACTCACTCGCCCGTTCAGCAAGTCTGATAACAACGGTACCCACTCGATACGCCGGCTCATCACTTTCTGTTGTAATTCCATATGCATCAAGAGAATTCGATCCTGAGAAAAAGCACTCAACTATGTCTAATGGAATCCGCTTCAACCGAAACGGAGAAAGATGGACAAGCAAGAATCCGTCCTGGCACTGAAGCCGTGGCTCAGTAGCTTCATAGGCGAAAACACCGAGTGCCCCAGCAACGACACCCGCAGCAATCGCAAGCGTCCACCATACGATCTGATACCCCGGATTGGTGAATGCCATCACGAGACCCACGAAAGCAATGAGACCAAAGAGAACCGCTGGCACCCCAAAAAGCCATGCAAAACGAATGTTTCCGTGTAGCCAAACGTTCTGAGATACAGCATCCTCTCGTGAGGAACTGCGTGTTGTCCAACACTGTCTCGCCAACCACCACATAGCCATTTCCACTCAGGGTATGATCTCATCTGCGTTGTTTACAGACGCCCACCCCTTTACCAGTAATACCCATGCATCACCCTGATGAAAGTCCATGGGGGACGCACAACGGTGAGCCTTCTTCCGAAAACTCTTAAACCTCTTACCATAATACTTTCGAGTTGAGTCGTCGAACTCCTTTGTTTTTTCCTGTGTCATGCATAACTCTCCTTCTCAGTCCACCCCCACACAATCCAGACTCATTCTTTTTGGTTTTGGAATCGCACTTGGATGCTACGCGGCAGCAGTTTCCGCTGGATGGCCCCAATATGGCCGTGACTTATTAGTCACTGCTCAGACTGCCCACCATGCATCACATGACACCAGCAATCATTACAACGAGGAAAACAACGCTGAAGACGATCTTAATGATGATCTCCACCATGATGTTAGCCATGAACCTCATGCTGGAGATCCCCCTCCACTGCTGGCAGTTCTACCTTTTGTCTTGCTCTTGGGAGCCATTGCCATTTTTCCTCTCACCCCTGCCCTTGCCCACTGGTGGGAACACAACTCAAGTAAACTTCTGGTGGCTGGCCTTCTTGGATGTATCACTATTGCCTATTACTTATTGCTCCACGACGCCTCCATTGACCTTCACTTCCCTGCTCATGCCATAACACCCCCTGCCGAAAACGGCCCTTCGTGGGGACTTGCCGGCACAGTGCTCGCCAATGCGATTCTGGCCGAATACGTGCCATTTATCATGTTGCTGCTGTCCCTCTATGTCATCACTGGTGGTGTTCGTATTGAAGGAGATCTCGAAGCCACACCCACGACGAATGCCGTCTTCCTCCTGATTGGAACCGCACTCGCCAGTTTCATTGGCACAACTGGGGCTGCCATGTTACTTATCCGACCACTTCTTGAGACCAACCAACAACGACGGGGCGTTGTTCATACATTGGTGTTTTTTATTTTCATGGTGTGTAATTGCGGGGGCTGCCTGCTTCCGATTGGTGATCCACCTCTCTTTCTTGGGTACCTTCAAGGCGTGGATTTTCTGTGGACGATGTCACTCTGGAAAGAATGGCTTGTCACGAATGGAATTCTTTTGGCCGTCTACTGGTTATGGGATTCTTTCTACTCCTATCCTCATGAGAAAAAAAGTGACATTGCATATGACACTCGCCGCACACGGGCTCTCAAAATCAGTGGCTTAGCGATTAACGCTCCACTCATGCTCGGAGTCATTGCTGCCGTCGGTGTACTGGATCCTTCAAAAGCTGTTCCCGGAACTGATTGGCATCCATGGATTTTTCTACGAGAAGCCGTCCTCTTATCACTTGTCACCACATCTCTTGCTCTGGGAAGCAGCGACATCCGTGAAAAAAACGGTTTTTCATACTTTGCAATCCTTGAAGTTGCAGCTCTGTTTGTTGGGATTTTCGTGTGCATGCAACCGGCATTGGCCATTCTTAACACGCATGGTGCAAGTCTGGGCATACGGTCACCACAGGCCTTTTTCTGGGCAACAGGATCGTTATCGGCTGTTCTTGATAATGCTCCAACCTACCTTGTGTTTTTCAAAACCGCTCAGGCATTACCTGCCGAAGGAACCCTTGAGGCAGGTGTTGAGATAGGGCGTCTCACCGGTATCAGTCTTGGTGCAGTCTTTCTGGGAGCCATGACGTACATCGGAAACGGCCCCAACTTTATGGTGAAGGCAATTGCAGAGCAGTCTGGCATTCGCATGCCAAGCTTCTTTGGCTATTTGCTCTATAGCCTTGCTGTTCTCATTCCAGTTTTTGTGCTTGTTTCATTTATCTTTCTCTGACATCTCGCGTCATTTTCCCTCAATTCAGAAGACTGTATAAGCGTGCCTACTTCTCGTCCTTCAACCGGTTCATTCGACCACGTCACGACTGACTCACAACTGGAACGTCTCGTGGATCAATTGGCACGTCAGCCATTTCTCGGCTTCGATACAGAATTTGTTTCTGAGCACACCTATCGAAGTCAGCTCTGCCTGATACAAGTCGCGGCCCCAGGCGTGCTGGCTGTGATCGATACACTCGCTGTCACAGAACTCGATTCTTTTTGGCAATTAATGACCGCCCCTGAGCGAACAACACTGGTGCACGCGGGCCGTGAAGAAATGGGATTTATTCTGCATGCTATTGGCCAACGACCATCAAATCTCTTTGACATTCAACTTGCAGCTGGATTAGTCGACCATGACTATCCAGCAGGATATGCCGCACTTGTACGACGGCTTGTCAAAGCTCAGACCAACAAAGGAGAAACCCGTACTGACTGGCGACGACGTCCTCTCTCAGCAGCACAATTAGACTATGCACTCGATGACGTGAGATATCTTGAGCCGATGTGGCGAAAACTTCAGAACAAACTTTCGGAAACAGGTCGTGCCGAGTGGATGCAGGCAGAGATGCGTGCCTGGCAAGACGATGTCGCAGCATCATTCACTCGAAAACGATGGCGTCGGATATCTGGCCTCGGGGGACTCTCAAGGAGGGAGTTGGCTGTCGCTCGGGAGGTTTGGCACTGGCGTGATGCTGTCGCCGAACAGCGGGACATGCCACCCAAACGAGTGCTTCGGGATGATCTCATCGTTGAACTCTGTAAACGAAAGAGTGCAGATCCGCAAAAGATATCAGCGATTCGTGGCATGCAGCGCTCAGACTTGCGGCATATTCTTCCCGGCCTTGCGGAAGCCATTGCCCGAGGCCTCTCACTTCCTGACAGTGAGTGCCCTGGCGGAGAACGACATCGTGCGCCACCGGCTCACATCTCAATGCTTGGACAGTTCATGGCCACCGCCGTTGCTGGCATGTGCAGGCAGATGAAGATTGCACCAGCGTTGGTTGGCACAGCATCGGACATGCGGGATTTTCTGGCATGGAAACTGGGCTATCGAGACGAAGATGCAACACCTCCCGTACTGGCGACTGGATGGCGCCACGACGTGGTAGGCGAGTTGATTGAAGATCTTCTTTCAGGCAAGGCAGCTTTGAGGATTGGTGACCTCAAATCATCTGAACCACTCATCATTGACCGTGGATAAGTCATTGACTGTGCATGCGGAACAAATGAGATGCCATACAGTGCTATGAAGCCTGTATGGCACAACACTGCGGCTGACAACCTCTAGAAACGGCCGGAATGGGATGGTGCCCCAGAACCAGTCCTTCAGCATTGCATATCGTGCCTGGCGTACTCTCCAAAACCGAAATCGGTGTCCATGAACAGCCTGCTGATATGGCCCGCTTGGCATGATGCCTGCGTCATGGCCCTGTCGCCGCTGCTTGAAAATACTCATGTCTGGTGATTCGCATGAGCCTGATTCCGAATTACATCAATGGCGTGGAGAATCATCTGAACCTTCCAGACGGATCGGCACTGATTACCAGCAAATAGACACCACAATAAAAAAAATGAATTTGGAAGCGAAAAACGCAAAAATAATTTTCGCTCAAAGATATTAGTGCAATTTCGACTTTTTTTTATTGCAAGAAACAGGTAGACTTCTGCTTATTGAGATTGCGTCTCATTATCAACAAGGAGCCTTTTCATGTCTGGTTCGAGTTCAAATCTGGCCCTCGATATTCGTGAACTTCTGCAGCAGGGAAATGTTACGCAAGCCATTCGACTCACCGAAGCCGCTCTTGCTGAACCAGGCAATGAGACCAATGGTCGTGTTGTTCAACTTCACGGATTAACACTGTTTGTACATGGTGATTATGAAGCAGCACTTTCTGCTCTTGAATCAGCACTGTTGCTTTCACCTCTTACCGCAGAATCGTTAACTGTCCTTGCGAATCTCTAC
>CAXFJI010000030.1:0-13660 GCA_964003275.1 uncultured Planctomycetaceae bacterium | reverse complement strand
GAACAACAGAATAGTGGCTATCATTGTGCCTGCCCAAACATGGGCAATTTGTCTATCAACTGCCGTTACTGGACCAGCACGATGGCGCAATGCCCAGAATATCGGTCCCCATAGGGCAAGCCCACCACCCCAAAGGATAAGATACGGCCATCGAGAAGTCACATCTTGCCAGGCCAGTACATCAGTAATGACAGAGAGTAAGAGAACGACCACCGAATGCCACATCCACAGCAGACCCCAATTCTCAAGTACAACTGCATGATGTGTTTCACGAAATAGTCTGGAGACAACATCTGCTAATCCTCCAGAACGAGCTGCGATCACTTCTCCAGAAAGAAATGCCTTCAAATCTGCCGACAGTTGGTCAGCTGATGCATACCGTAGTTCTTGAGGCTTCTGTAAACTCTTGAGTGCAATCATCTCGAGATCTCTATTCACAAGACGATTCATCGAACGTGGCACTGGAGGATCTGATTCCAGTACCGCAAGAAGCGTATCCATTGGACTTGAAGCCTGAAACGGTGGACGTCCTGTCAGCATCTGATACAAAATTGCACCCAGACTCCATACGTCACTCGAAGGCCCTGACTCACCACGACTTCCGGCAGCCTGCTCAGGAGACATATAACATGGTGTACCAAGAATGGCTCCTGTGTGAGTCACGGCATGATCAGCTTCAAGACGTTTTGCGAGGCCAAAATCAGATACATGCGGCTCACCAGCTGTATCAATCAAGATATTTGATGGCTTGATATCACGATGAAGTATTCCCCGAGAGTGTGCCGCCTCAATCGCATCGGCAACTTTCGCCAAGAGTTCAGCACCTTCACGGGGATGAATATCTCCTTCTTTTAATCGATGAGCCAGTGTTGTTCCTTCAATAAAACGCATTGAATAGAAAGGAGTACCATCACATTCTCCAACTTCAAAAATTGAAACAATCCCCGGATGATCAAGTCGAGCTGCTGCTTCAGCTTCGCTACGAAAACGTGCCAGATCACTGTGGTTTGCAAGGTCTCGCCGAAGAAGCATTTTTACAGCTACCGTCCGGTCGAGACTTTCTTGAATAGCTCGATAGACGATCCCCATGCCACCACGTCCGATTTCATCAAGCAGGGTATAGTCACCGAATTGCGCTGGAAGTGGTGTCACACCAGGGATAAAGCCTGATGGATTTGCCTGCTTGAAAGAAGTTGCTGACTGGGTGTCACCACTCTTTGCATCTGCTAATCCATTTTCATAAATTGTTGAATATTCAACAATCGCATCTGTGACCATCATGGCGCCAAACAGCTCACGGAGGTGCGTCGCTAAATTTGGATATGAATGAATAAGTTTTTCGAGATGCTCCTGGGCGGCTGGACCTTTTTGCTCTGAAAGCTCATCCAGAAGATTTGCCAACTGCTCTTCTTCAATAGGAGAGAGTAGCGTCTCACTCATACTTGTAGAGTCTTTCGATAATGCCATAAAAACCTCGAATCAATACTAGGCTCGTTCGTTGATGCTGGCAGCTATAGACCACATCTATCCCGTGATATTTCAAACAGTTTTTTCATCCAACAACACGCGCAATCTACGCATTGCTCGTAGGTAACGCATCCCTGCAGCCGGTTTGGAAAGCCCCAAAACCTCCGCTACCTCAGCAGTTGACAAATGTTCAAAATGCCGAAGAAGCACAATCTGACGATCACCTTCCTCAAGTAATTCTACTGCTGATGCAAAACGACGCTCGAGCTCATGCCATGTCGCCGCAGCAGCTGGGGTAAGCCCTCGATCCGCAACTTGTCCTCCCATGTCTACCTGAGACTGATCACCAGCACTGGGAATGACAAGAGGAACCTCACGATCAACACTCCTAGTTGCAGCAACCCGATGACGGCGATGCGCATCAACAAGTCTGTCTCGTGCCATATGTCTCAGCCAAAGCTGAAACGGCATAGTAGGATTTTCCAAGTAATCTCCCAAGCGTCTATTTGCCTCTATCATCACATCTTGCACGATATCACTAGCATCAACTCGTTGTCGTACTCCCCTGTCCATACGACGATCAATCATTCGCTTGATCACATCACGATGACGCTGCAAAAGACTATTGACAGCATCCGCATCACCACTGCGCACCCGATCAAGCAAGACGAGCGTGGGGCGTCCTTCCGGCTCTGCTTCTTCTACTCGCTGCGACTGTTTGTTTGTTTCATTCTCAGAATTCATTCTCTTATTCTAACCGACCTACAGAAATCTGCTCTATACAACTATCAATACATTGTGATCCGTTGAAATATTCCTATGTAGTTGCCTACGTGGCTCTTTTAAGATTGGTTTTCCGTATTCTCGAAAACCACATCGATTTGGTAGCAGTAGCTTCTGATTATCCAAAGGTCTCTTGTTTTCTACTTGTTCTTCGAACCATGCATCGTTTTTCCCACTACGTCCACCTTGTCTCCATTCATGGATCACAGATCTACAATGCGTCCTGCGACATCGCCTAAGGGCTTCCTGTCCTTATCATAAGTGGCTTTCGACAGTACGCTTTGCTCTTCAGCACATGGATCTTATGGAAGATATTCATCTCTGGTTTGCAGTCGAAGAAGGTTTCAACCAATGATATACCCACCGTGCTCAGGCTAACCTGATCCAATTCTCATTACAGGTGCTTTTAGGAAAATTTATGTCGCTCATGAAAAATAAAGTGTTCGTCCTAACAACTTTACTGATCGGATGGCTGGCATGCCTCACCAGTAACTGCCTGATTGCTAATGACAACTGGCATCAGCCCGCCGGCCCCCATGGAAATTGGCAGATTGATGGTCATCCACCACGTGTATGGAGTGTTACCCGAAATGAAAATATTCGCTGGAAAACCAAGCTGCCAGAAGCGGGTATGAGTGGGGTAACCATTTGGGATAAGCGAGTTTTTGTCACCACGCATGTACCTATTCGATCGGTTGAGGACAAGCATGCCGTAAAAGATATTATTGGATTTTGTCTCGATGCAGACACTGGCGAGATACTCTGGCAAGTTAAGCTTCCCGGCAATTCTTTTATCTCACTGGCCGGTGGGTTCACCGATGGCACCGTCTTTGCTCCTATTACTGACGGAAAATACGTGTGGTTTTTCAATCGCTGTGGATCAATGGGCTGTTTTGATTGGTCAGGAGAAAAAATCTGGCTACGCTCATGGCATCCTCGGTTCAAGCATAACAATCGTCAGGCTGAACCTTATCTTGTAAATAATACGATTTTATATGTTGAAGTAGCCAACAAGACGCATGGCATGAAGATCCAGAAGTGGGCCGCACCACAAAGAAAATCACAAAGTACATCATTACCAAAAGGCATCGATGAGAAAGAGGTGTGGACGTACATCCATGGCATCGACAAATATACAGGACATATCCTGTGGCGAGAAAAAGTTGGAACAGTTGTTCACAACACACCAGTCATTGGCTTGACCTCTTCTGGTCTTCCTGCTGTTTCTCACGCACGAGGTGGCCCACATAAGCCATTTGAAAAACCAGCAGGGCAAAGCCTTACAAGTCTTGCTCCTGGTCAGGAAGGTAAAACTCTGTGGAGTATTGAACTCGCCAATTACAATCCGTCATTTGCAAGCCACTGGAATGAGAAATATGTCTTTGGATTTCATAATGGCCACCATATTGTCATCGATTCACTCTCTGGAAAAGTTCTTCGAAAACAACAACTCTATGAGAATGCAACGGTCTGGAAATATAATTGTCTCAAGAAGGATTGGATAAAACAGTCGGGTGTCTCTATCAAAGTTGGAAAAGGGCATCCGAATACGAATCAGGCTAATATCGCTATCGATAATTGGCATTGGTTTCTATCTCATGATGTACACTTACTCGGTCGGGTGCACACAGAAACCGGTGTTGTTGAGTATTTGGAGCTACCTGCTCAGCTCATGCCAAGTGAAACTTCTAGAGAACAGGACACTTGGCTCTGGGAAAAGGGATACCACAATAATTTACCTCTGAACAACAATGGTTTTGCAGTCGGTGACAAAGGACACACCGGCACAGGATGGGGGCATATCTCTGCTGCAAGTCCAACATTAGTTGGTCAATACTTATTTTTTCCTGTTGTGACTGGAACAGTCTATGTCATTGATACAAAAATAAAGACTCTGAGTCCTCAGGCTCTTGTTGCAATCAATGACCTTGGCCGAGGTGGAGAGACGTGGACACTCGCGACCATCACATATACCAACAACAATTTGTACGCTCACACCATGAAAGAAATCATTTGCATCGAAGACAAGAACGCACGATAGTCGTACTCTTTATTCTCTTTTTGGATGCACGCTAATAATCCCCTTGTGAGAAAAATCACGCCCCTCCACTGGTAACCCTTTAGGGAATACACCTGTTCTTTAGACATGTTTCGTGGCTTATCTGTTTTAGTGAGATAGTGACCAAAACGCTTCGCCCAAATGGACAGGAGGTGATCTAGGTAAAAAGCATGGTTCAGGAAAATTATTTCGTAAACAATCAAGGATTCCACGTTGTGATCATCATAATGATCCACTATTAATTTTGTGGAGGTCTGTGTTGAAAATACTACTTGCCCATACTCCACCGTTGTTAGTTGAGGAACTTGCTCGACAGAATCATGAACTCTGTGTTGCACATATTCCAGGAGAACGGCCACAGGGAAAACAGATACGATCATCTATCCGTTTCGAATGTTTCCCATATCGCGCCAAAGTTGATCCCCGTTCAATTTGGCAAATGCGTCATATGATTCTCGACTTTGGTCCCGATATTGTTCATGCATTTACACCACGATCATTAGCTGCTGCATCACTTGCAACAATAGGTTTGCAACACCCCCCACAACTCGTTTCTTTTCGTGGAATTTCGACCCCTCCAAGCCATATTGATCCTGCAGACCGTATTACATTTCTATCGTCGAAGGTGGCCGCACATGCTTGTGAATCACAGGCTGTTGCTGATGCATTGGTCAAAGCTGGTGTTCAACGTAACCGTTGCCACGTGGTGTACAACTGCATTCCTAACACTGATCATGCTGTAACACAGATGGGTATTTTACGTCAACGATATGGAATTCCACACAATGCTTTTGTGATTGGTTCAGTCGCAAATATTAGGCCAGTAAAAAGAATTGATATCCTCTTACGTGCAGCCCTGAATTGCCTTGATCTTCAGGATTTACACGTTGTTCTCATTGGTAACATTCGGGACTCCGCAGTTGAGCGGCTCATAAAAGACACACGCTGGAACGGACGCCTTCACACAACCGGCTTTTTATCCGGCGGTGGAACAATGGCTTGTGATTTCGACCTTTTTGTCATGCCATCTCGCCATGAAGCACTCTGTCGAGCATTGTTAGAAGCAATGAATACTGGAACATGTCCAATTGTCAGTGATGCTGGCGGAATGAAAGAACTGGTTCGACATATGGTTGAAGGGGTTGTATTTCCCCGTGGTGATATTTCCGCTTTATCAAAAGCCATACGCAACCTTCATTCACACCGTGATCTGATTGCAAAATTTGGCATCGCATCACAAAAGAGAATCCGTACACTTTGTACGCCTCGAATGATGGTACATCGACTGGAAACACTATATTCTTCTCTTCTACAAGAAGACCCAACTATTTTATCTCTACCTATCGACCAACCACAGCGTCGAGCTGCCTAGTGTTTTTCTGTTGCTATCTTTCAAGGTTGAATACGTGTGAGAGGATAAAAGAGTAGTAACTGCTTTCCCGCACTGCCTCTTGAGCAGCTGCTCTCCGAGCTATTGCTTGATGATGAACTGCAGGAACACGCATCTCCTGAAAAAACATCGCCTGATCATATGTCTTCACCAAACGACATCGGATGTGATGCACTGCGTTGGTGCTATTCATCATGAGATTTATGAAGATCGCTCTTTCGGCGATACAATAAACCGTTGCACCAACCAATGAGTGCCCCTCGAGTCACTCACAATTTGGAGAAGGGTGCATCTGCTTTGGCATCACAACAACCACGAAAACACTGCTTTTTTCAATCGCTTTGGATATATTTCTAATCATCTCAAGCCAACTGACCAACACAACCCAACCCACACGACTGTCGTAACCGTTACACTTCGAATGACAGATCTGAAGTGTCTTAGAATCAATCACTTTGGTGCTGTTCTTTTTTGACTCACCCAAAAACGTGATCCATAATCGAAGGCGGTCAACGGACAGACCGCTCTTTGCCGCCTTATTACGCGGTATTCCGCAAATGGATTGCTGTAGTGATCTTTGTACCTGATCAGATATCCGTAAAACGCTCTTCCACCTCCCTATTTGTGAGGTTGGTTGTTTTACTTTTTGTATCTGCATGTTCATTTGTCATTCATGCAGAAGACGTTGCTCGCGATTCAGAACTTTCATCGACGTCGGCGAATTCTTCTCCAAATGATTTGGCAAGTCACACCATTCGGCTCGTGCAAGAACGACGCTGGTCTGATGTTGTCAGTATGTGTGAGACAGCGGCCCGCAAAGGTACTCTTCCGGTCGACTTACAACATCGCTACGACTTGGCAAAATTACATTGTGACATTGCTCGTCGACATACTGAGATTGCATACCAGAAACGTCTCGCAGCAATATCTGAATTAGATGCTCGGCGAGTGTATGGTGATGTTCTCGGTCGTATAACATCCCACCATGTTGACACACCAGACTATACACATCTCATCTCTCGTGGCTGCTTGGCGGTTGACGTGGCAATTGAAGAGCCTGTCTTTGCATCACTCTATGCTGCTCAGGCAACATCAGAACGTTGCCGACTTTATCGGGAACAGGTTTCACGAGTCATTAATGGTCGTTCTATTACATCGCAAGTCGAAGCTGAAACAATAGCTGCATGGGTCGCTCGTATCGCTCACTCGACACTTGGCGTACCCCCAGCTATTACGATCATGGAAATGACAGCCGCAGCTGTCGGTGGACTTGATGAGTATTCGTCTTTTCTCACCACCGGTCAGCTTGATGATCTCTATGCTCAAATCGAAGGGAAGTTTGTTGGCCTTGGAGTTGAGTTGAAGGGTGCAACAGATGGTCTTCTAGTTGTTCACGTTATTTCAAATAGCCCAGCAGAGCGATCTGGCCTTCGACCTGGAGACCATGTTGTGGCCATTGGAGGGAAGCCCCTTGGCGGAATGAACGTGGATGAGGCAGCTCAACTCCTACAAGGTCCAGAGGGATCCGTAGTGACTCTTGCAGTCGCTCGAGGGGCTGTTGCTCGTGCCATGACCGTTCGACGTGAGCATGTTGAAGTGCCAAGTGTTGAACATGTCAAGATGCTTGATCCGGTGCATGGCGCCGCATATATAAAACTCACATCGTTTCAAAAAACAACCGCTATGGATCTAGAGGCTGCTTTGCGTCGACTTGAGATGGTTGGAATGAAGTCACTCATTATTGATCTGCGTGGTAATCCTGGAGGTCTTCTTTCGGCATCGGTCGATGTTGCTGACTTATTCCTCGATCGTGGTCTTGTCGTAGCAACACGTGGTCGCTGTCCAGATGAGGATTTCAACTATTCAGCCACTCGTTCAGGTACATGGCGGATTCCTTTAGTTCTTGTGATCGATGGTGACTCTGCAAGTTCGAGTGAGATCTTTGCCGGAGCAATGAGAGATCACAGGAGGGCTACGATTGTTGGTACGCGCAGTTATGGAAAAGGTTCTATTCAGGGTATTTTCCCCCTGGAAACTGCAGGCGTTGGCCTTCGTCTGACAACCGCAAAATTTTTCTCGCCCAATGGTCGGCCATACAGCAATATTGGAGTCAGCCCCGACGTTGTTGTTCATTCTGTATCTCGCCCTGCCAATGGACAAGCTGTCGCTTTATCTACCGATCCCTACTTGCAGGCCGCACTCAACTCACTTCATAGTCGATCCAATCGAACTGTTGTCCAGCCTGCTTCACAAGGGCTATCTCGAAATCAATAACGCAACATATCTTCCTTTTGAATGAGACGACGTTACACAGGCAGATATTGTTGAGGTCTGAAATTCTGCAGCAAAAATAATTCAGAAGTTACAACTTCCTGAGATCTGTTATGCACGCAATCTCCGATGTCATGCAAAATATCTCTGATGCGTGCGATCGGTGTGGTCTCGACATCCCCAGAGAAGCATTACCCAAAATTGCCTCATATCTGTGGCATCTTCGAGATTGGAATACAAAACTCAACCTTACCCGTCATACTTCTATACAGACATTTGTGAATCGCGATCTGGCTGATTCTGTCGCTCTCATTCCTGCCCTAGATGACAAAGAGCGCGTGCTTGATGTAGGAACCGGAGGTGGCGCACCAGGGCTGCTCCTAGCTATTCTCCGCCCAGATCTCCAGGTGGAGTTATGTGATAGTGTGAATAAAAAGGCTCGAGCAGTCCAAGCCATTGCAAACGAGGTTGGCATGGACATCCCAGTGCATGCGACAGCTGGTCAAAAACTTGTTTCAAAGTACCCAGACACTTTCGATACACTAGTGATTCGTGCTGTTGCTCCCCTCACAAAACTGTTGAGCTGGTTTGAACCAATAAGCCATACGTTTGGCAGAATACTTCTTATAAAAGGACCACGATGGGAAGCTGAGAAACACGATGCGCGACATCGTGGTTTCATAAAAAAAGTTCAGGTACGTAGAGTCACATCTTGGCCATTACCAGACAGTGATAACGAAAGTGTCCTTTTAGAAATTCGTTGCCGCACGTAGGCTTTCGATATCACCGAGCATACGGCATGTCACAAATTCATCCCTAAAAATCCTCCAGCCTCATCGCTTGCTGACTGCTCACGAGCGAGACGTTCCATCGCTTGTGATAAATCTCCAGCTGTGATGTACCGGTCAAACTCAGCTTCCATAGCATGCTTTGCTGAAATAGTAAGCCACTCAACTGCTGGCTGAGTAAGCCAATCACACGTCTCCGTGCCAAGTTGCACGGTGAGATCACTTCCTACTGTTTTGGAATCAGTATCATCAGTAATGACGGTACCTTCAATCATAAATCGCACCCAACCAGAATCCGTATTGTTTGTAAATCGAAAGACACAGGACCCTTCTGTAAGGTAATATGTATTACGATGGCCGTGTTTCGCGATGGCTTGCTGAAACCGTTCCAATCGCTTTCGATACCCAGGCGAGGCATCTAACGGGATATCAAGACGAGATACCGTTCGAAGTGGTGTACACTCAAAACGTATTTCGACGGCAGGTTGAATATCAGGCGTACTCATGAAAATGTCAGTCTACATGACTCTCTGCGGGCTGACAGCCTCAATTGCTTCAACAGCTTTACATGGGTCTGAAATAATTCCATCTCCAAAACGTGTGTATGAAACCAAACGTCACATGGGTGTGGAATGGAAGATTATGGCATATTCCACTGACAATCATGCTGCTCTCGAAGCGATCCGTGATGCACACGACGAGATCAGTCGACTGGAGCAGATTCTGTCGGACTACGACCCCGAAAGTGAACTTGTTCGCGTCTCGTCCCAAGCGCAAACTGCTGCACCTATTCAGATCAGCCGGGAACTTTGGGAGGTACTCAATTGTGCTGTTAAATGGCAAGAATTGACGAAAGGGGCTTTTGATCCCACCATCGGACCACTCACCAAACTCTGGCGGCAATCTCGCCGTTCTGGGGTCATGCCACGTCCAGAAAAACTCAAGGCAGCAAAGGCTCTCGTTGGACCAGAACTTCTCCATGTCCACTCAAGTATGAATGTTCTTTCCTTGAAACGGCCAGGTATGCGTCTTGATCTAGGAGGCATTGGGATGGGTATTGCGGCTGATCGGGCAGTTGACGTTCTTCGTAAGCATCACATCACTTCTGGTATGATTGATGCATCAGGAGACATTACCGTTATTGGTTCTCCTCCTGGTCGAGACAACTGGCAAATTGCCGTCCAAGCTCTCGGAAAAAGCGAAGGAAGGCTTTTAACCGTGGGTTTATCCGATGCAGCTATCACGACATCTGGGGATGCCTTTCAGTCAGTCACTATTAATGGCGTTCGTTATAGTCACATCGTTGACCCTCGAACTGGCCTTGGAGTCAAAGGGCCAGCTGCAGTCACAGTCATAGCTCAGGACTGTACAACAGCAGATGTACTTGCCACAGCGGCCAGTGTTCTTGGTCCCGAAGAAGGCATGTCCCTTATACGCTCAATGCCACATGCTGCTGCCCGCTTTGTATGGGAAGATACAAGTGGGTTGCGGCATACAGTTTCTTCAGCTAATTGGCCGAATGAGTAAATCTAGCTTTTACCTATATTGCCGCGCCAGTAGGAACTGAGCTGACTTTGTCGGTTTTCCCAAGTTTATCGGACGAAGTGGTCGATACACAAAAAGCCGTCGCTGCGCCCTGGTGTATGCGAGGCAAACGCAGCGTCGGGGGGCACTGCGTTGGGAAATGTCACGTATTCGTGAACGATCCCCTTGGGCGCAGCGACGGTACCTATATCGTCAACCACTAAAAATCCCCCCGTGCTACAACCATTCAAAAAAATCTGGGTCATCTTCACGAGCCTCTCGCTTCTCACAGCTGGCTGCGCTCCTCGACAACCTTTTTATTTTTTCGAGGATGGTGATCTCTCTCACTATGTTGGGGCTATTCAAAAACTTGAGTATCCAGATACGAACCAAGAGCCTCTCGAAGAAGCTGCTGGCACATTTGAACCACTCACGCTTTCAAATCCTAATTTTGACCAAATTTGGGAACTTTCTCTTGAAGAAGCGATTCGAACAGCATTAGAAAACGGTAAAGTTCTCAGAAATTTGGGTGGTCGATTCGCAAGCTTTGCAGGCAATCGGCCTCAGACTGGTGAACCTCCAGTCTCTCTACTGACTGCACCAACCCTCACACCGAGTGTCTATGATCCAGCCATCACAGAGACCGACCCTTTTCGAGGTGTTGAAAGTGCCCTTGCTCTTTTTGACGCACAACTTTCCAGTTCATTGACGTGGGAGCGAATAAACCGAGGCCAAAACTATAATCCAAATGCTTTTTTTCCACAGCACTTCTTAGGAGATATTGGAAACTGGCGAACTGGTGTCCAAAAGCGAACAGCGACAGGAGCGACGTGGGGGTTCGCAAATGAAACTGTGTATGACAACAATAATTCGCCGATTCGTGAACAACCATCCAATTGGATCACGAACTATGATTTTACATTCAATCAGCCACTTCTTCAGGGTGCTGGCGTCACCTACAATAGAATTGCAGGCCCTGACTCTTTTGAAAATCTCTACGGTCGTCCCGTCTTTCGTGGTGTTCTTCTTGCACGTGTTGCGGCAGATGTCTCTCTTGCTGACTTCGAGGCCGGTGTCCGTAATCTTGTGAGTGACACCGAACAGTCCTATTGGGAACTCTATTTTGCATACCGTAACTTGGAGGCCCGAAAAGCTGGTCGTGACAGTGCAATGGAGGCATGGCGAAAAGTTCATGCTTTATACGTTGAACAGTCACGAGGCGGTGAAGCCGATAAAGAAGCCCAGGCTCGCGAACAGTATTTCTTCTTTCGAAGTGAAGTAGAGCAAGCGCTTACTGATGTCTATCGATCTGAGAATCGCCTTCGCTACATGATGGGTATTTCTGCAAGTGATGGACGTTTGATACGACCCTCTGATGAGCCAACGACTGCTCGTATTAGTTTCGATTGGCAGCAATCTCTCGTTGAAGCACTTTCCCGCTCCGCAGAGCTTCGAAGACAAAAATGGGTTATCAAACAAAGAGAACTCGAGCTCACTGCTGCCAAAAACCTACTGCTTCCACGACTTGATGCCACAGGACGCTGGAGATTCTTAGGGATGGGGCAGAATCTCATCAGTCAAAACTATGACCCCTATGAAGCAACTGCACCCTTTTCACCTGTCCCAGATCCTTTAGCAGGGACTGATGCATACTCAACACTCTTTAGTGGGAAGTTTCAAGAGTGGCAAGTAGGTGCTCAGTTTCTCATGCCAATTGGATTTCGAAGAGAAATTGCAACTGTTCGCCATCACCAACTTCAACTCGCTCGAGAACGTGCTCGTCTTCAAGACGAAGAACTTGAAGCCTCTCATGCTTTGGTCGAAGCAGTTCGTAACGTGGACACTAACTTTGCTCTCTCACAGACAAACTTCAATCGACGTGTTGCAGCTGAACGACAGGTTGAGGCAGTTCAAGCTGCATACGACGCTGGTACTGTCACGTTTGACCAATTGTTAGATGCCCAACGTCGCCGGGCTGAGGCAGAAAGTGCCTACGCACGATCTGTTGTTGACTATAATCGCTCGATTTCACAGCTCCATTACAGGAAAGGTTCGCTTCTCGAATACAATGGAGTATTCCTTGCTGAAGGTCCTTGGCCTGGGAAGGCATACTTTGACGCTCATCGTCGTGCCAGACAACGAGATGCCAGCATCTACTTAGACTACCGTCACTCAAGACCAGGGGTGTTTAGTCGGGGACCAATTACTCAACGATTCTCTGATGTTGGTGCTGATGCTCCTGCCATGCAATTACCTGCTCGTGATCCAGCAACCAATGAAGGGCCAATGCTGTCTCTACCGCCTTCTGCAAACGAACCAGTACCGGAGCCTATTCCAGAATTAATTCCAACACCTGCGAAGGAATCGTCTATTCAGAACGATCGCTCAGTGGTTCCGTCATCCCTCTTACTGTCTCCAAATTGAGTTTCACGATTGTGTTAGATTGGCAGTCGTGATGCCTCGATTGCCAATTCAAGTCTCTCTGGGTCACGTGAGCGAATATCTTCCAAAAAAGACTGAGATATCGATTTTGGACACGCGATGAGGTATCCAGCCACTGCTCGACGTATCAAAGGATCTTCATCGCCGAGAGAATCCCACAATGACGCTACATCACGTGCATAGCTCCATGCTTGCCATCGCGCCAAATCAATGATGGCGGCTTTAGAAACGACGGGAGAATGTATCATTGTGGCAGTGGTGTCAATGATTTGTTCTCGTGGGATCGCATCAAAAAGGCTTTCCCAAGCAAATCGTAGAGCCGTTAAGAAATGTCTTTGGTCAACAGGTCTCGCAGAAGGCTTTGAAAAACCCAAGGCAATGAGATAATCCAATCCTGACTCACCTTCTGCAACAAGCACACCGCCCATGATTCCATCAAATCCAGCCCGAAAATCATTGGATGGTTTTTCAATGGCTTCATGAAGGATCTCAATAGCACTCGCTCTTTCTATTTGATCAGGAGTCTGTGCCGCAACAAGACCAAGGGCAAGTCCATAGAATCCACGCCTCCTTTCATCAATTCCCAGTTCTGTCACCCAAAGCTTGAGTTTTCCAGCGTTAAAAGAACCTGCAACGGATTCAACCGCCTCAAAGGATGCTAAACCGAATTCCATAAAGGCATCCTCTGCAATAATCGTAGATGGATGTTCGAGTCGGCTTACAAACCATTGGAGCCGCTCGGTATCGGGCATGTTCAATGGTGGCGCCGCTACGAGATAGCTCATTACGAGTTCATCTGCCACAAAGGCTGACCACTGTAGTCCTTCAATTCCTACGCTGTCACCAAATACGATACCCGTACCTTCTTCTGTTTTTTCAACACGAGCAGAAATAATCTCACTGGTTTGTTGAAACGTCCCACGAATTACTTTCATA
>CAXFJI010000029.1:0-13826 GCA_964003275.1 uncultured Planctomycetaceae bacterium | reverse complement strand
CATTTCACTTCCCCCTTCACAACCCGGTGCCATCTTGTTGCGAGCCATATTTTTTTCTGTACTCACGACCTTCTTGATCCCCTGCGCACTCTGGGCACAGACACCGCCCTACAATGTTCTCTTTATTATTTCAGATGATCTGACCTACAACGCATTGTCCTGCTATGGAAATCGTGTTTGTCAGACTCCTCACATTGATGCAATTGCTGCCAAGGGCACACGTTTTACTCGTGCCTACTGTCAAGGAACTTATTGTGGACCATCTCGCGCATCCTTCATGTCAGGGTACTACCCACATGCAACGGGTGTTCTTGGTTATAAAAACCCACGGCCACAAATCGGCGATCGCCCAATGTGGTCTGAGCACTTCAAACACCATGGGTATTATTCGGCCCGCGTAAGCAAGATCTTTCACATGGGAGTTCCCGGAGGCATCGAAGATGGTGGTAACGGGGCAGATGATGAGCGGTCCTGGACAGAACGATTTAACAGCCAAGGACCAGAATGGAAGGCTCCTGGGGATGGAGAAACCCTCGAGAACAATCCTGATGGCACAAAGCCTGTTGTGGGAGGCAATACGTTTGTTGTGGTAGAAGCGGATGGCACGGATCACGTGCACTCGGATGGCAAGACTGCCTCAAAAGCCGTTGAACTTATTCACCTTCACAAAGACAAACCATTCTGGCTGGGCGTGGGATTTGTTCGCCCTCATGTGCCATTTGTAGCCCCACGAATGGATTACACATCATTCCTTCCCTACGCAAAGATGACACTTCCCAAAAAGCTTCCCGGAGACTGGGACGACATACCCAAGGCAGGAATCAATTACAAAACTAGTATCAATATGAAGATGGATATCCGCCGTCAAAAAAAAGCCGTCGGGGGCTACTATGCATCTGTCAGTTTTATGGATCGACAGGTCGGAAAGGTCATGCAAGCGCTTCGCGATGCGGGACTCGAAGATCGAACGATTGTGATTTTCACAAGTGATCACGGATATCATCTTGGTGAACATGACTTCTGGGCAAAAGTATCTCTTCGTGACGAGTCTGCAGGAGTTCCACTTATTATCTCCGTACCCGGCAAAGAGCCAGCCGTGTGTGACAGCCTTGTTGAATTAATTGACTTGTATCCAACAGTTTCACGTCTCTGTGGGCTTACTCCTCCCAATCACGTCCAGGGAAAAGACATCAGCGATCTGCTTGACAATCCGCAACACTCCGTCCGGACTGCTGCCTTTAGCGTGGCTCCCTCTCGAAAAGGCTTCCTGCTTCGTGAGAAAAAATGGGCATACATCCAATATGGTGAAGATTCTCAAGGTGGTGCAGAGTTATTTGACATGCAACATGACCCCGAGCAATACCATAATCTGATTCATTCACCACAACATCAGGAAATCGTCTTGCGCATGCAGAAAGCGTTAGGAGAAAAGCTTCGTTCTGTACGAGCAAATGATCTTTAGATGTCACCCGCGAAAAAACAGTCCTTTCATATCTCTTTTTTGTGAAACCATGAGACTCTCAAACTGCATGTGGCTTCATCATCTAACGCTTTGTCTTTTGGGACTTCTTCTCCCTTTCTGCGTTCCTGTGAGCCATGCCGCCGATCCGTTTGAAGGTGCCGACCCCCTATGGAATCTTATTCATTCCCCGTCGATCCAGAAAAAGATTGGGGTGCAAAAAGATAGCCAACATAAACTGCGATCACTACTCGATTATTATGACCTTGAGTTTTTTCCTTTTCGAAATCAATCCCATGAAAACAGAAATGAAGACCTCAAAGTCATCTGGGACGACATGATCAACCGTCTCCAAAAGGAGCTCTCCGTTTCTCAGTGGCGACATCTCAATCAACTGAGAGAACAGGTCCAGTCACCAGAGCAAAAAATCTCTGAAACCGAACTATGTCTTCGAGCACCTGACTTCATAGATTCTGGCCACTGGGCCAATACAGAACAACCACTCTCACTTTCAACACTTACCGGTCAGGTCGTGGTAATTCACTTTTATGCCTTTGGATGCATCAATTGCGTGAATAACTACCCTGTCTACCTCGACTGGCAAAAGCGTTTTGCACATCATGACGTTACCATCGTTGGCATCCATACTCCAGAAACCAAGTCTGAGCGAGACATAGCATCGGTTCAACAAAATGCAAAAGAATCTGGCTTTCAATTCCCTATCTTAATCGATACAGATAAAAAAAACTGGGATGCATGGGGTAATTCAATGTGGCCAAGTGTGTATGTTGTTGACAAACATGGCTACGTGAAGCACTTTTGGCCAGGAGAACTACGCTGGGAAGGCGCGACAGGCGACATGTATCTCAGGGAACAGATAGAACAGCTGTTGCTTGAGTAAGACAGCGTCCTTGGTGACTGGCTTGACACACGCTGTATCGACTAAGACGCATCAAATGCCCAGATACAAAGATCGTCTATGCACAGTGAATCGCCTCGCATCACAAATCGATACCCAGGCTTTATGACGTTCAGCGACGAATGGGATCCATATGCTTCGAGACCATTATCTGTTTGCACCATGACGGCATCCTGTTTTATCTCAATAAGCATCGTGTGCCATTGTCCTATTTCGAGTGCACCTTTTGCAGAAGCAATCGTAACAGGCTTGGATTGAGGATCTTTTTTATCCTTGTCAAGGCGTATCGAAAAACCCTCCGGGGAAACAATTATCCGAAATAAATGCCCCTTCGCCTTGTTGAGGCTGACATGGAAACCATTAGTTGTACCATCATATTTAAATGAAAAACGAACTTGTGAATCCCGATTTTTTCTCTGATAGTCCAATACCGCGGCATGATGATCAGCCTTAAGTTCTGAGGCCTGAAGACACCCATCTTGCACATGCCAATGCCCTTTGATCACCGCAACCTCCCTTGGGAGGTTTGCAGGAGGATCAAATGAAACGCAGGAGTCAGCTACGGTAGTCTTCTCGGTTGTATCATCCCCGAACATTTTTGGTGGAATCATTACGTTTTTTTCAGCCAGCACAGGTGCCGCACTCCACAGAAAGACCATTATCGCGACCCATAAAAAACTTCGCTTCATCAACACACCTCCAATGACCACAACAACGTTTTTTGACACTACAACAGGTTTCAACTAATCCATCCGTACTCGGCCAACAAAATTTCAGGGTTCCTCGTTGAAACAGCATATCTGAACACCAATTCGCTCTGCTGCAGATGAAACTGTCTGAATCAGCTTTGCATTACCCAGAGCCGCAATTGTTTTGGCCTGAAGATTCTCAGCCTCCTGCGCCAGTGCTTCGATTTCAGATTCATCACTATCCTCCCCAAATGAACGTACCCGATAAATCCAATGCGCATGACCAAATGATTCTTTCCATCCCAAAGCGAGACGACCCACTGTTGATGCCGAAGCAATCACAAGTACGGGTTCACAACCACCTGCACGCTTGAGTAATGCAACAAGCCCTTTACCATGTGCATTTTCTTTCTGCATGTTGCTCATACTGCACCGATCGCTTTCGCGCCGATGAGCAATGTTGCCGCTCCATCACCATTCGTTTGCTCAACCATTTTTCTCGCAAACTATTCTTTTATAGTGCCTCCCTTTTGGGCATCCAACCTCTGTTGTTGTCTCATATTAATCTGCTCTAGATTGTCTCTCGGTATAGAGTCGATCAGTCGTCTGGTATAAGCCTTTTTGGGGTTTGCATAAATGGATTCACTCGGACCATACTCAACAAATGTTCCTGCATGCATAACAGCCATCATATCGCTCATGAATTTAACAACTGATAGATCATGGCTGATGAATACATACGTCAAACCGAATTCCAACTGGAGATCTTTCAACAAATTCAATACCTGTGCTTGAACTGAAACATCTAAAGCAGACACAGATTCATCACATATGATGAGATCTGGTTTCACTGCCAACGATCTAGCGATGCAAATTCTTTGTCTTTGTCCTCCAGAAAATTCATGTGGGTAACGACTTAGATATTGTTTTCCAGGTAATCCAACCTTCTCAAGAAGAGACAGAACCATCTCTCGTCTCTCTTCATACGAAGAACCAATGCCGTGAACATCCATGGGTTCCATTACTGTCGTTTCAATGGTTTTTCGTGGATTCAATGAACCATAGGGATCTTGAAAAATAATTTGAAATCTCTGCCGAAGAGAACGCAAGGGACTTTGTCGCATTGTTGTAATGTCGGTACCATCAAAAATCACTTGACCCGCAGTTGGATCAATAAGTCGCATAATCGCACGCCCTGTGGTTGTTTTTCCACAACCCGATTCACCAACAAGACCAAGCGTCTGCCCTTTGTAAATATCGAAAGATACTCCATCAACGGCTTTTACATGGCTAACAATTTTACCTAGAAGTCCTCTACGAACGGGAAAATGTACTTTCAGGTCACGAACGCTTAACAACGGCTGTTCTTCTTCTTTTACAAACGTTGTTCCTTCGCTGTACCCACTCAACACATCAGAAAATCCTAATGACTTCAATCGAGGTAGCGGATAGAGATAGCGATCTCTTCCATTGGCAGCCATCGTTTCAAACCATTCGTCTGTAACTTCTTTTTCTTTTACAGCAAATGAACCATCATCACGGTAAATGGTATCCATGAAATCTGGTACGGTTGGTAATCGTTTCGCTGAGCTATCCAATTTGGGCCTACACGATAACAGTCCTTTGGTATACGGGTGTTGAGGGCTCTTAAATGTTGTGACTACATCACCATATTCAACAAGCTTGCCTCTATACATAACAGCAACCTCATCAGCAATTTCAGCAATAACACCGAGATCATGAGTTATGAATATCATTCCCATGCCTCTTTCATCTCTTAGTTTCCTAAGAAGGTCGAGAATCTGTGCCTGAATGGTGACATCTAGTGCTGTTGTAGGTTCATCAGCAATAAGGAGATTAGGATTGCAAGACAAAGCCATAGCGATCATGACTCTTTGCTTTTGACCTCCTGACATCTCATGAGGATACATGTGTATGCGATCTTCAGGATCAGGAATGCCTACTTCTCGAAACAAGTCTATGGTCTTTTGCTTTGCATCTTTTTCGGAAACATCTTGATGCAATAAAATAGCTTCCATAACCTGATTACCAGTCGTATAGACTGGATTTAAGGAGGTCATCGGTTCTTGGAATATCATGCCAATCCGATTACCACGAATCTTACGTAAATCTTTTTCTGGCAGTTTCACAAGGTCGTTCTGTAATGCACCTTCCTTTTCATGCTCTTGGGAGATCAGAATTTCTCCCGCTTCTATTTTTCCTGGTGGAGAAACAAGCCTGAGAATTGACATGGCAGTCACACTCTTCCCAGAACCGCTCTCACCAACCAGCCCTAATGTTCTTCCGCGTTCAATAGCAAGAGAAACTCCATCAACTGCAGGGACTCTTCCAGCGGCGGTTTCAAAAGCAGTTACCAGGTTTTTGATTTCAAGGAGTGGCATACGTAAAAGGAAAAAAAGAAGACAGATGTGACAGACCACGCCAGAGCAGTGGTTCACAACATGAATGGTTTACAGTCTCTCGATGCTGAATGATTTATTTCCGAGCCTCTCGAAGTCTTGGATCCGTTGCTTCCTGCAGGCCTTCACCAATCAGGTTGTAGGCTAAAACGGTGAGGAAAATTGCAATACCTGGAAAGACGACAAGCCACCACATGGAAAGATTACTTCTTGCCGAATTCAGAAGTGAACCCCAACTAGCACTCGGGGGTGGGGGGCCAAATCCTAGGAATGACAGCGAGCTCTCCATCAGTATCGCTGCTGCAATACCAAATGTGATCGGGACAAGGATTGGCGCAAGAGCATTGGGAAGAATATGACGCAACATAATTCGCACTGGCCCCGCCCCGGCAGCTTGAGCAGCCATAACAAACTCACTGGACTTGAGCCTCAAGAATTCTCCTCGAGTCAATCGAGCAATACTCGTCCACCCGGTGCAACCAATAATGGCCATTGTCTTCCAGATCGTGGGCTTATCAACAATAGCTACCAAGGCCAGAATAAGAACAAGCGTGGGCACACACATAACCACTTCAGTGATTCGGCTGGTGATCATGTCAACCCAACCGCCGAAGTATCCTCCTAACGCCCCAACAATTACTCCGATGGTACCGGCGATACCCATCGACAGAAATCCAACCAAGAGTGCGATTGTTGTACCATGAACCATCTTGGCTAATACATCGACACCATATTGGTCTGTCCCAAATAGATTATTCCCACTTGGCTTTCCTTCATCACGATACGGGTTCCCTGGTCGACCTGGCCACTCATTGTTTCGTACCGCTCGATAAGGGTCTTGAAAAAACAATGGCCAGATCGCCCAGCTTTCAGGATCTTTTTCTTTCAGATTTTTTGGGTACTCACCACGGAACTTGTCTTTTGAAAAGATGACCGGCTCGAAACTCCTGTCAAAGTAACTCAGACATGGAGCATACAACTTTCCTTTATACAAACAGATAACAGGCTTAGTTCCAGCAATGGCTGGTGCAAACATTGCGACTGTTACCAGAAATCCAACGAATGCAAGCGCGACCATCGCCAAAGGCCGGCGGCGGTATCGCCGCCACGCTTCACTCCAAAAGCCATGTGATTGGATCGATTTCATTCAACACTCACTCTCGGATCGACGAAGCAATAGAGCACATCTGCCAAGAGCTGACCGAGGAGCGTGAGAACGCTAAACATCAAAGTCAGGCCCATGATTGTTGGATAATCACGTTCACGAATACTCTCAAAAAAAAGACGCCCCATACCTGGCCAGGTAAAGATCTGCTCAATGATCACTGATCCACCGATCAGAGCTGGGAGCGATAATCCAAGTAATGTCACCAGAGGAATAAGTGTATTTCGGAACGCGTGATGGACAAGGACTCGCCAGCGGCTCGCGCCTTTTGCTCTTGCTGTACGGATATAATCCTGCCTCATAACCTCCTCCATATTTGCCTTAATGAATCGGCTATACCATGCCAGGCTCACGTACGTCTGGCATACAACAGGCAAGATTGCGTGGCGAGCAATATCAGCGACCCGAACCAGCCAGGCTGAGTCTGACGGAACGTCTGTCATCCCAAAAAGGGGAAGTTCCCATCGTGAACCTCGAAGCCACACCGCAAAAATTATCTGGAGAAAAAGTGCTGCAACGAATGTTGGAAATGAATACAAAATGTAGAGCACAAGACTTGTGCCTCGTTCATCAATAGAACCGCTACGAGCTGTGGCATAGAGACCTAATGGGATAGCGATTAACCACGTAAGCAGCAAGGATATACCTGACACGAGAAACGTTGGCCCAATACGCTCACCAATCAGTGTCGTCACTGGCTGCTTTCTTGAAAATGAACGACCAAGATCACAACGTGCTAGATTTCCCAACCATGTGGCGTAGCCAACATACCATGGTGTTTTTTCATCAATCCCATAAATTTCCTTGAGTCGCTCCTGATCCTCTGCCGAAAGTTTTCGACTTGGATCAACTTCTCCCAATTGAACCGTGAGTGGAGAACCCGGCATATTTCGAGCCAAGCCATACACAATAAATGTGATAGCCAACAGTGTGACGATTCCTAAGACAACTCGACGAACAAGGTACGCAAACATGACTTACTCGTTTGGAATCCAGATACTGCCGAATCCAGGCGAGTAATGAAAGGGACCGCGAGGGCTAAAAACATACCCTCGTAGCTGCTTTGAAAAACCATAGAAACTGTTACGCCAAAACAGCCATGTGTATGGCTGATCTTCGTAAAGAATCTCTTGGATGCGAGCATATTTTTCTGCTCTTTTAGATCGATCCAACTCGCGCCGACCCTCCTCAAACAATTGATCAACTTCTGGATTCGAATAATTTACAAAGTTTCGCATTGCTCCAGTCTTCCAGATATTTTCTGAGGTGTCGGGGTCTGTTCCTGAGCCCCAGCCACCGAAATAGGCCTGAAACTTTTTCTTTTGTGTGAGATCCTGGAGAACCGTTGACTCTACCGGCTTCACGTTCATCCGAACACCAATTCGATCAAGGCAGTCTTTCAAAAGCACACAAATGGCAATTCGCAACGGTTGCTGATTAACAAGAATTGAAAACTCGAAAGGAACCAAACGTCCATTAATATCTTTATCTCGAACCCCATCATTATCGTGATCAATCCATCCTGCTTCATCAAGTAATGCTTCTGCCGTATCGAGATCTTGTTTGTAAGGCTCAAGCTTCTTTTTTGGTGCCATCCATGAATCCGCTGGAAAATTTCCAGTGCACGGCTTGTACAGGCCGTAACAGAGCTTGTCTAACATTTCATCGTAGTCAAATGCAAAGCTCAGGGCTCTTCGAACACGGCGGTCAGCAAAGAATGCGCTTTCTATATTCCATCCAAAATGAAAACTCACCCACTCAGGAGCAGTTGCCTTTGTATTTCGCTCATAAAAATCTGCATTTGTTGTTTGAGTCATCCATTGTTCAGGCGTAAGAATCATTTCATGAATGTCACCAGCCTTCAGTGCCAACAGGGACGTGTTTGGATCTTCTATGATTCGAAACCGAATTTCCCGGAAATACGGTTCTTCCCTGACCTTTTTCCCGTTTACAACTGACCAGGTATCTCGGCGGCGTAAGACAATTTGCTGGCCACGTGTTCGCTCTACTATCTGATATGGTCCTCCCACAACGGGAGACTGCTCAAGTGCTACATGCTCTGGACTGTCCTTCAGCGTGGGGTCTTTCTGCCAGGTCTTCTCATAAATGTGCTTTGGAAGCACTGGAAAATTAATATTCCAGACATTTGTTGCCAATGGTTCTCGATGGAAGAAAACAACTGTTTTTTTATCGTATGCATGTACAGCCTTCATCTGATCGGTACCGCTTCGAACAGCAGGTACTGGCACACGTGGGTCCATAATGACTGTGTAACTAAAAGCAATATCATACGCTGTGATAGGCTCTCCATCACTCCACACGAGATCATCTCGCATCACAACCTTATCGAGCAGGCCATCTGCACTCGTTTGCCAACTAAGAACACTTTCTGCTGCTGCAAAAGGCTCCATATCCCGACCAAATGAGAAAAGGCCAAAACCTGTCAGTCCAAGAATGTCAAACTCCGCCGTTGTGCTGATCATAATTGGATTCGTACTCCCAAGGTCGCCCACAACGTGGCGGTCAATCCTCGCGTTCATATCTACCTGATTCTCATCAGGAAGACGTCCAAGCGCGGATAAAATCTTGGCATTATTTTCTTCTGAATCATTTTTCAGCGCAAGTGCTTCTGATACTGAACTCAACAACGCTTCTTCTGACTGAGCCGCACGAAGGAGTACAAGTCCATCCTCAACGGACCTGTCGATCCAGGTCACAGATTGATCGAGTTCTTCAAGTGATGGCGGATTGAATGGCTTCTTTTCGACTGGCGGCGTTGGTGGCATGGGCTGCTTCAGTGCATTATCGGTCTTCGATAATTCAGGCTGCACATCTACATTCACCTCAACGCCGAGATCATTTGTCTGTGACTTCCCACATCCGATCAACAACACAGCAATCGCCATGAGCCACAATGGCAAGCACGTCACTCTTTTTTTCGAACGTCTACTCTGACTATTCATCGTCTTCTCCACAGGAAAATGCCTTCCAGCATCTTTTGATGCTAAAGGTATTGCTGCCTGTGGGTCAAACTGAAAACAATTTCAGGAATGGGAGAAAATATACTGGATCTCTTTCTCGGCTTTCCTGAGTAAACTACTCAGTCACAGGACGCTGCCAGGGCACCCGAGCCGCCCGCTGAATATGTTGCCGCAGAAGAATAGTCAGTTCATTGACAATCTTTGGGTACTCCTTGGCTACGTCTTTTGTTTCGAGAGGATCATTCGCAAGATTATACAATTGATATCGTTCAAATGGATTGTTTTGCAAAAGCTTCCAGCTGCCGTTTCGAATGGCGTAATAAGCTCGCCCTTCATACGCTTTCCCGCCCTCTCGACGCACCCATACCAGTGGTCTTTCAATGACCTGCGGCTGACCAAGTAACGTTGGAAGAATTGACACTCCATCAATTGAGTCACTGACTGTCGCTCCAGCAGCTTCACAAAATGTTGGATAGAGGTCACTGGTCACAGCAACAAGGTCACTCTTCGCCCCTGCCTCAATGTGATTCTTCCATACGGCGCAAAATGGCACAGCGATGCCACCCTCGTACATGTCTTGCTTGAATCCTCGATGAGGCCCACAGTTGGCCACACTTCCTTTGTGCCCACCGTTATCAGAACTAAAAATGATAAGGGTGTTGTCGTATTGACCAGTTGCCTTAAGTGAATCGATTACTTGCCGAATACCATCATCGAGGTGTTCAATGAATGCAACCAACTTTGCCCGCGTTGGATCAATGCCTTGCTCACGCTGAATGACTCTCTCAAGCCATTCTTGTGGCGGTTGCACTGGGAAGTGGGGCGCATTGTAAGCTAGATAACAAAACCAAGGCGATTTGTTGTTTGCCCGAGACTCAATGTACTCAACAGCCCATGTTGTAAAGAGATCCGTTGCATGACCATCAACACGAATATCTTTTTCATTCAATCGCATGTAATGCCTGTCATGCCGTGTATGCGTCCAATAATCATCCATCATGTCACCCAAGAAACCATGGAAATGATCAAACCCATGGTCGTTTGGGCGGCATGGAAACTCGAGACCAAGATGCCACTTTCCAATCATTGAGGTGTGATAGCCCACGGCTTTGAGCGGCTTGGGGAGCAAGACAGCAGCCGGATTAAGGAATCCCCAGTTGTTCTCTGGCATTGTCCGTATCACCCCTGGAACACCAACTTTGTCTGGAAACATTCCTGAGAGAAACGCCGCTCGGGTTGGAGAACAGACAGGACAATTTGCATAAAAGCTGTCAAACCGCATCCCAGCTGCAATGAGTGCGTCCATCGCTGGTGTCTTGAGATCCTGACTACCGTATGCCGTAACGTCACCCCAGCCTTGATCATCAGTGAGAATCATCAAGATGTTCGGTTGGTTCGCAAAAAGTTTTGTTGGGCTACTAAGTAATCCGAGGATCACCAGAACACCACAAAAACATGAAATACTGTGCTGCAGCCACACCTTCATCGCTATCCCCTCTTAAAAATGAGATGTTTGAAAACACATATATGTCACATCTTTCAGACCTGCTCAAACAAGATGCGTCTTGCAACTGGAAAAACTAAGTTGAAACGTATTTTCCAGTATCTTCACAAAACAAAACGGGGTCACTCTGGAAAATGATGGCCAAGCTTATCCCGCTTCGTCGCCAGATACCGTTTATTATGCTCATTCACAGGAGGTAGAATCGGCACCTGATCGACAACCTCTAAATCAAAACCACCATAGATAAATGCATCGGTCTTCTTTGGATTATTTGTGAGCAAACGGACTTTTTGAAGTCCAAGATCTTTCAATATCTGAATACCCACACCATAGTCCCGTGAATCGACTTTGTGCCCTAATGCAAGATTAGCCTCAACTGTATCAAGGCCTTTGTCCTGTAATGCATAGGCACGTATTTTTTCCGTGAGACCGATGCCTCGCCCCTCTTGAGGAAGATAGACAACCGCTCCCGCACCTTCTCTTCCAATCATATCGAGAGCCATGTGAAGTTGATCACCACAATCACAGCGCAAACTATCGATCAGGTCACCTGTAAAACAGGAGGAGTGGAGACGCACTAAGGGTGCTGCGACTTTCGAGAGATCTCCCATGGCAAGTACAAGCGGTTGCTGGGACTCATATTGAACGTCATAGGCAATAACTTGAAACTCACCCCATTTCGTTGGAAGTTTTGCACTCGCAATTCTTTCTACAAGCTTCTCCCGAAGTCGGCGCTGTCGAATAAGTTCTTCAATGGAAATAATTTGCAGGTTGAGATCAGCTGCAAGTTGAAATAATGATTTACGGTCAGCGCGATTTCCTGACTTATCAAGAATCTCACATAACACTCCTGCAGGCTGCATATCAGCCAAACGCGCTAAATCAATAGCTGCTTCTGTATGACCCGCTCGTCTCAAGACACCACCTTCTTTGGCAATCAATGGAAAAAGATGCCCTGGGCGAACAAAATCTGATGGCACACTTGAAGGATCGAGAACCGCCCGAATAGTGTCTGCTCTTTCAATAGCAGTAATTCCGGTACGGGCCGACCGATGATCAACCGGCACGGTATATGCTGTTCCCAGTGGTGTTGAATTTTTCTCAACCATCATGGGAAGTTCGAGTCGAGTCGCCGTATCTGGGAGGATTGGCATACACACCTGACCCCGCCCGAATGTGATCATGGTGTTGATAATCTCAGGCGTTATTTTTTCAGCTGCACAGACAAAATCTCCCTCATTTTCCCGATCTTCGGCATCAACAACGATTACCATCTCACCGCGACGGAAAGATTCTACAACTGCATCTAGGCTGCTAAAACGATCAGACATACACAAATCCTTGCCTGAAAAACAAAAAAGGGCTGAAACTTTGACCTTTTTGATTATACGATACGAAAAATGTTTTCTCAGGGGCAGACGCCTGTCGCGGGACATTCTTTCATAGAAAAGAGGCCTGAAATGCTCGATCGTGAGGAATACGTCGAACAAGCCTACCTCTTTCGTAATCTTGCAGATCGCATCTCTAATGGAATTGCGGCGCAAGAAGCGCTTCGTTCGATTGGCGATGAGGTGTTGGCAACATCCAAACTTCCAATGGCACTAGAATATCTGGTGAGTGAACTCAAGCTTGTCGGTACGTTGTCAACGGCAATGTCACGACTTCCTCACTACTTCGCGCCTTTCCAAACTTTTATCATTTGCCAAGCCGAGGAAGAAGGTGGTCGATTCGATATGAGAACGGGCCTCGCAATTCTTGAGAGGGAAGCCGCTTATCGGGCTGACGCTGCAACACCACAAGGCCTTTTCTTCTACCGCTTCGAATGTCTCTCACGAAATCGCCTTGACTATTTACTGGGTTTATCTGCACTCGCCGAAGATGAAATGTTTAATGATGATTGGCGTTCATGGATAACGGTTCTCTCTCGACAAATGGGCTTTGTTGATTTGGCTGACCTCGTCTACATTCGCAGCCCCGAGTATTGGCGAATCGAAAAGCGCGATGCCATACAGGCTGGTCGAGATGCCGAAGAACCTGATCGCGTTATCCTTTTCGGTGAAAAAGAGGGGCGCATCGCTCGAGCAAATCGTGGCAAGGAACCGCTTTTCTTTTTCGCGGCATTGCAACGTCAACTTGGCTATCCAACGGTGCCTCGCCCATCGCGTCCCAAACATATTGAAGATTCACCTGCCCTTCTGTCCCGAAGAATCGAAAGACTTGAGATGCGTCTCAAGTTGTTAGAAGAAGAGAGTGGTAGTGGCATCGACCTTTCAAAGTTTGATCCAAAGAATCTTCCAAAGGTAATGGACGAGTGACTGCGAATACAAAGCTTTATGATGATGCCCAAGCCATCTGGTCTACGTCTCTCGAACATGTACAACCAGAACACCTTCTGAAGAGTGATCTTCTCAGAAAGCAACTCAGAGAAGCGATCGCCCCTTACGATCGAGTTGTTATTGTTGGCGCGGGAAAGGCAGCGGCTGGCATGGCTGCTGGTCTTGAAAACCTTTTGGGCAAACATTTCTTAGATACGCATCATGTCTCAGGCCTTATTAGTGTTCCGGAGGGATGCAGCCGATCACTACGAACAATAGACGTACGAGAAACGCGACCAGCCGGCCAGAATGTACCAACGCAGAACGTCATACGAGTAACACATGAGATGCTCGAAACTGTTTCTGGATTATCT
>CAXFJI010000028.1:0-14304 GCA_964003275.1 uncultured Planctomycetaceae bacterium | reverse complement strand
ACATGTGACGCTTCTTCATCTCCTCGGATTAGATGACAATAAACTGACGTATTATCATGCAGGTCGCCACAAACAATTATCACAATTTGGTGGAGAAGTGATTCATGACCTTCTTGCCTAGTGTATGATGCTGATCATCGCCTCATAGGTATTTGTCGCCGTATCATCCAAGACTGGTCGTGCCAATGCATACGGTACTTTGCATTAAGGATTCTTCACCATGAAACACCTTATCTTTATTGGAATATCTGTCTGTATTTCACTCACGCTTGAGGCTCAAGCAAATCGACCCTATGTGGTCATTCATCATCAAGGTGACAGTGGTTGTCATACATTTCGAATTCCTGGCATTGCCAAAAGCAATGATGGCACCTTGTTGGCGGTGTACGACATGCGCTATCGAAGTCGCCGTGATCTTCAAGGACATATGGATATCGGGTTATCGCGTTCAACAGATCATGGACAGACCTGGGAAGCACCACGCCCAATAATGGATATGGGCGAATACGGTGGTCTTGCTCAGGATCAAAATGGCTGTTCAGATCCAAACATACTGATAGATAAAGCAACTGGTGAGATTTTCGTAAGCGCCGTATGGACACACGGAAAACCAGGAACACATCAGTGGAAAGACAGAGGTTCGGAGCCTGGAATTGACCCAACGACATCGTCTCAGTTCATGATCGTACGCTCACAAGATGACGGAAAAACCTGGTCACATCCTGAGAACTGGACAGGTCGCCTAAAAAATCCCAAGTGGTATCTATTTGCACCAGCTCCAGGGAACGGTATTACGCTTCGTGACGGCACGCTCGTCATGCCAACCCAGGGACGCGATGAAACCGGCATGCCATTTTCTAATCTGACGTGGAGTAAGGATCATGGGAAATCATGGACTGTTTCAAACCCTGCCCGGTCAGACACAACGGAATGTGCCGTCGCCGAACTTTCTAATGGCTCTCTCATGCTGAATATTCGAGATAATCGTAATCGTAAAGATAAGACAGAAACAAATGGACGAGCAGTCAGTGTAACGCATGACCTTGGTGAACACTGGATTGTCCATGACTCTGACCATGGAAGCCTGCCAGAACCGGTTTGCATGGCAAGCTTGATTTCTCACACCCTTAATGACGGCCGTTGTGTTCTGTTCTTTTCCAATCCCCACCACACATCCAAACGAAAAAAGATGACTATTCAGATGAGCTTGGACGATGGTACAACGTGGAGCAAGCGTATTCTGCTTGATGAAAATGGTGGTGCTTACAGTTCTCTTGTGATTGTTGATGATCAAACCCTTGGCATTCTTTACGAATCTTCACGGGCAGACCTTATCTTTCAGACTGTTCGTTTTGAAGAATTTGGACTCTAACGTTCGGCATGATATCAAGATGCTTCCTTCCAACTGATGAAAGGATATTTCCTATGTTGCGTAGCGTTTTGTCTACACTCATCATCACACTTACAACAGTTCTTGGATGTCAGGTAAAGGGTGATAGTTCACTTGAAGAAGCTGCCGCAGCTGGGAAAGTGGATATCGTCAAGCAGTGCATCTCCGATGGTGCAGACCTCAACACCAAAAATCCGTCTTCCGGAGCAACACCTCTTATTGCTGCGATTGTCTTTGGCCAAGATGAAACAGCCTCACTCCTTATCGATGCTGGCGCAGATATTGAGGCTCAAGATAAGCAAGGTTCGACAGCATTGGTGGCGGCTGCATTTTTCTGCCGGACACAAATCCTCAAACTCCTGATCCAAAAAGGTGCCAAGAAAGATGTTGAAAATAGTGACGGAGCAACACCGTTTGACACAGCGTCTGCTCCATTCAGTGAGGTGAAGCCTGCATATGAATTTTTCCAGAGCGTTCTCGGGCCATTTGGCCTCACACTTGATCTGAAGAGAATCGAAAACACTCGTCCGAAAATCGCAGCTATCCTCGAAGCAGGATAATGTATTTTTGTTACTGTCTGTCGTTTGCTTTTCTGAAGAACTACAGTAGTTCGCTTGCAAGATCCGCAAGTGCAGATCGCTCACCCTTTTCAAGGGTGACATGCGCGTAGAGTGATTGACCCATCATTCTATTGATAAGATAACTCATTCCGTTGGAAAGCCCATCAAGGTAGGGTTGGTCAATCTGAGCGATATCACCCGTGAGAACAACTTTTGTACCTTCACCAGCGCGTGTAATGATTGTCTTGACTTCGTGTGGTGTGAGATTTTGTGCCTCGTCAACAATGAAGAAAATACGTTGGAGACTTCGCCCACGAATATATGCCAGGGGAGAAACAAGCAGTTTTTCTGATTCACGCATATCATTAATGCGTTGAGCCGCCTGTGTGTTCTCGCCACATTGGTGTCGGATCACCGTGAGATTATCGTATAGAGGCTGCATATAGGGATCGAGTTTTTCTGAAATATCTCCAGGTAAGAATCCAAGGTCACGGTTCGATAGCGGAACAACGGGTCGTGCAAGCAAAATCTGCCGATACTGCTGTCTGCACTCTAACGCTGCTGCCAAAGCAAGAAGTGTTTTTCCCGTACCTGCCTTTCCCGCCAATGTGACAAGCCGAATATCTTCATTCAATAATGCCTTGAGCGCAAATGATTGTTCTGCATTCCGCGGTGCAATGTTATATGCAACCTGCTTTTCTATTCGAACAAATGCTCTGTCCTGTGGCCGGTATGTTGCCAACGCTGACTTACTGCCATTTCGAAGCACAAAGTTTTCATTTGCACGCGGTGATTGCACATCGGGTAAATCACTTGCTGGAACCCCACTCGACTCCGAGAAAAGACGGTCGATCATCGACGATGACATTCCTTCGACGGTGCGCTTTCCTTTGTACAAGGTATCAAAACTTTCGACCTTATCTGACTCATAGTCCTCGGAACGAAGACCTAGTGATTTTGCCTTCATTCGTAAATTGGTGTCTTTTGTGACAAGAACTATTTGTCGTGGCCCCAATTGCTTATGAAGGGTAAGCGTCGTTGACAGAATACGATGATCCGGCGTGTCTTGGAGAAACGCCGCACGAAGCCGGTTATCACACTCAGCACCGAGAACAACTCGTACATTGCCTAACGTTCCACCGAGTGGGCTGCCCTCATCAGAAAGAACATCACCTGTCAACGCATCAAGTTGACGAAGAAACTCACGGGCTTGAAAGTGAATGTTTTCATTACCACGCTTGAACTGATCCAGTTCCTCAAGCACCGTAATAGGAATTGCAATATCATGCTCTTCAAAATTTTTCAGGCAGTCAGAATCATGCAGGATTACATTCGTGTCGAGAACGAAAAGCTTTGTGTCATCCGTCATAGAGACTCCAGAACTTCTTTCATGAATGCCAATGTTGGCAACTTTCTCAAGCCACTCTTGGAAATCCTACAGTCGTCTGGTTTGGGAGCGGATGCCATTTTTCCCGTGAACCATCACAATTTTTCGTTTTTTATTACGAAAATAAATCAGACTCCCTCGAGAATACTGCTTCTGAGGATTTGGTGTGATGCGTCACCAACTGACATACGGAACATAGAGCCAATGCAGTACACCTGGCTACGGCTTGGCAAGTCGATGTCTCAATTGTTCCGCGAGTGATTCAACAATATCCGCATGATTCTCCGCTATATTTTCAACCTCACCTTTGGATGAGTGATCGTAGAGTTCATGGTATCCATTTCCATGATCGATAAGCCGATAGCGATCGGTCCTAATAGTTTTTCTATTTTTTGAATAGGAGATTGCCGCATGACCCGTTCCACTCGGAGACTCCAAGAGTGGTCGAAGTGATCTCCCGTGAATGTATTCTGGCACGGGTGTTTTAGTGAGTTCGCAGAGCGTAGGAAAAATATCGAGTGTCTCAACCACGGCATCAGTACCCATGCCTGACTTATCCATTCCTTGATACGAGATAATGAGTGGTGAACGAAGCGATTCTTCGAAGAGTGTGTGCTTTCCCCACACAGCATGCTCACCCAAATGCCATCCATGATCGCCCCAAAGAATAATAATAGTATTTTCGAAAGCATTGCTTGCATGGAGTGTGTTCATCAGACGACCAACAGAAGCATCTGCGTAGCTCACACATGCCGCATAATGTTTTCTGACTTCCTCAGCAAAGCTTGGATCCGTGATCGGATTCCGATTCCAGCGGTTATATTTCATAAACTCTCCGGAGCCATGCCACGTCGTTTTCCATTCCGGTTTTTGAGGATGGCTTATCTGCGGAAGTGTGACATCAACATATGGCTTGAAATATTTGGCTGGTGCTCCAAATGGAAGATGTGGTCGCAGGATACCAACGGCAAGGAAAAATGGCTGTCCTTCACCTAACAACATTTTGAGTTGACGCACGCCTTCATCTACCGATATGCCGTCCGGATACATCGCATCTGGACCGTCCTTTGATTGAAAGACATCCATGTCTTTCGCGTTATGTCGTATCTCACCATTGGCCAGACCATGCATCCAACCCCTTGGATGTTGCCAACGACCAACAGGCAAGATATGGCGGTCCCACGAGTCTGGCATTTCTGGTTCATTGATATTGTTCCAATCAGCACCTCCAAGACCGCCAGGATGATGTGATACTTTGCCAACGGATACTGTTGTATAGCCATGCTGTCGAAACCAAGCAGGCATGGATGCAGGTATCCCCTCTGCATGGTTTTGAAGTTGCGTCGCCCGATGAAAAAGTGCGTTATTCCCTTCACCACCATATCTCCCGGTCAGTAAGGTGTAACGCGATGCACCGCATGTAGGAGCCTGGACATAATGCCTGTGAAAGATCCTCCCGCGTTCAGCAAGTGCATCAATATGCGGGGACCGTACATACTCCACACCAAAACAGTTGAGTTCAGGCCGCAGATCATCAACACATATGAGCAGGATGTTCTGGGGAGAACCATTGGCCATGCTGTATGTCATAACACTGAAATACAAAAATAGAACAACTCGTATATGATACGTCATATATCACATCCTCAGGTTTTGAGTCAGAACAGTCAGTCACCAATAATAGACATCAATTTGACTGAAACGGTGTACTTGAAACAATGAGTTGAAGGAGGTCGTGAAGGCCGCCATCCGTCTGATCAAGCTTTTTAAGAATCGTATCAACTGCTGGTCGATCACGTATTTCGAGAGTACGACCTAAAGCATACGCCATAAGTTTCTCTGTTAGGCAGCGGGCAAACTGTTGCTGTTGCCTTCTTATACACTTTTTGAATTCATGAATGCTTTCAAACTTTTGCCCATTTGGTAGTTGTCCCGCTGGATCGATAGGGACATCTTTTTCGTAGGCCTCCCTCCAGCCTCCAATGGCATCATACTGCTCGAGAGCAAAACCAAGTGGATCGATCTTGCGATGACACTCGGCGCACGTTGCAACTGCTCTATGCTTCAGAAGCTGGTCCCGAATGCTTGTCGCACCACGAATATCTGGCTCAATAACCGGAACGTCTGGTGGTGGAGGTGGTGGTGTATAACCAAGAATTTTTTCCAGTACATACACGCCTCGAACAACTGGTGATGTATCCACTCCATTGGCAGAGGCAGTCAAAAAGGCTCCTTGGCCGAGCAATCCTCCTCGACGATCATCTGGAAGAGCAACACGCCTCAGCTCATTACCTTGAATCCCTTCAATCCCATAGTGCATGCCAAGTTCACGATTGAGAAACGTATAGTTTGCTTCAAGAAATTCTCTAGGAGGCAGATTATTATCAACTACATGTCTGAAAAAGGTTTCGGTTTCACCACGCATTGCCACTTCTAAATTATCACGGTAATACTCTAGAAATTCTTCAGATGGTGGCATCTCACCAATATTTTTGAGATCTAACCACTGGCTCACAAAATGAGTAATAAATCGATCTGACTTTTTATCTGCGAGCATGCGTGACACTTGCGATCGGAGATTTGACTTGAGGGTTCCTTTTTTTGCTAGCTCAAGAAGTTCGTCATCAGGCATAGATGACCAGAGAAAATAGGAGAGTCTTGAAGCCAAGGCCGTATCATCCAGTGCACCTTCGCCAAGATTGATAAATAAAAATCCTGGTGAACAAAGAATAGCCTCACAGCCAAGTTGCAAGGCATCGAAGGCACTCATTCCTTCTCGCTGCTTTTGTGTGACAAGATATTGAATTGGGTCCAGTTCACCCTCAAGCGGATCACGCCGAAAGGCTTTCTGTGCAAATACCTTGAGTCGGGATTTAATTGTCTCTGCATTTAAATCATTTCGACTCAAGTCCCCATACACCACACGATGACCATCGGGCGGCCATGTCTTCATGTGTGGACCTTCCAGATTGATTTCCCACACCCTGAGCCGGGGTCCTTCGTATGCCTGAAGCAATGAATGCGACCGCTCCAGTGCATTCTCTATCTCGATAAATGGCTTTAATTCTTTTCTGTGAGACGCTTTCGTTCTGAGCATCCTGACTAACCGTTTTGCTGCCATAGGGCCATTCCGAAAACGAATCTCTGGCTCATACCCAGCTTCAATAAAGACTGTCCATTCAAACCAACGCGGTTGCTCATTGGTCAGTTCAATGCATGCAAGCGGAGTCATATCTGAAACGTTGCCGCTACTCTCAACACTTCCTCGTCGATCAACAGCTGCCACTTCCATCACAATGGGATCACCATTTCGGAAATCATCAAGGGCTGCTTCATAGTCATGCAACCGACCGACAGCTGCGGCCTTCACTCGAATGGTATAGAACCCACTGGCAGGCACACCACCTGCACGAACCAGTGGAAGAAATCCAATATGACCTCCTCGATAATGCCTGCCATAGAGATCTGTGTATGGCGTTGATGGCACAAAACGAAAGCGGTCCGTTTGAAACAGTTTTGGGAGATCATTCAGGCTTTTATCTTGAAAATAGAACGGTGATGTTTGTGAATATGTTTTTGATTCTGGCTGTTTTTCAAAGTGCGTAGATCGCCGAATCGCTTCCTCAGCAGCAGTGAAGTAATGATCCATCAATAACCCTGACGTCACCAAATCTGATCCGTTGTTATCAAAACCACTGACGTCTATATCTTCTGGAAAGTCTGCTGATGGATTCCAAACATGGACATTGATTCCCAGCAGGTCGCCAATTGTGTGTCGATATTCCCATGCATTGATGCGACGAAGCACACTATGTCCACCGGAATCCTCAAGCTGGCGGTGAGCACGACTCAGTTTTTCAGTAAGTTGATTAATAGCTTCCAAACGTTCCCCCTCCAGCGGCTGGGGTGCGTTTTCTGGCGGCATGCTCTCAAGATTTAATTGATCAATGATTTCCTGATACCGCTCAAGACTGTCAAATGACTCAATTTGTTCAGGAAGGGTATCAAAACGACGATCAGATTTTTGTTTCGTACTGCCGTGACATTCAATACAGTACTTTCCAATAAATGACTGGATGTGGCTCTCTGCCTTGGCAGATTGCGACAGCAAGACAGATCCCACCCATAGAAGAGCGACCACGTTCTTCACGATCGCCCCTCACCCAAACGCATAGGAGAAAATGTTCCCGTACTTCGTCCAAAGTGATCAGCATCAACCCCAAACCAATGCAACACTGAGAGCCATAGATTTGAAAGAGGTATCCGTTCATGTTGGGCACTGGGACAGACAATATGCCCTTGGTGTTCACATCCACCACCAGCAAGGAGTACTGGAAGATTTCGATTACTGTGAACCGAACCATCACTCATACCACTGCCGAATACAATCAGTGTGCTGTCAAAAATCTGTGCCTCTTTCAATTGAGATATAAAGTCACTGAGTTTGGTTACAAGAAAGGCATCGATGATTTGAAGTTGACCAATCCGATCCTCTGACTTGCCGTGATGAGATAGGCCGTGATAACTACCAAGATTCAACTCTGATGTGCGGAAGCCTAATCCGGTCTCTAGCGTTGTAACACGTGTCGAATCTGTCTGGAGAGCTAACGCCATCAAATCATAGAGAAGGGCTACCTCATCAATATGTTGTCGCTCCTCGTCAAGAACTTCATCAATTGGTGATGCTGGCTTCGGTCGATCAAGCCAAGCTTTTGACATCTGCAAACGCCGTTCAACGTCACGAACTGATGTCAGGTATTGTTCTAACTTATGGTGATCTGCTGCACTCAGGGTTCGATCTAGGGCATGAGCTGAATCACTTAATGCATCGAGCACGCTGCCACGGTGTGACAGCCTCACATGCTCACTCTCGATAGAGCCTTTGGGCAAATCGACAAAGAGCCCTCGAAACAATGTCGAAGGGTTGTTGATTGGTGGCACATGGACACCGGCTCGCGTCCAACACATATCAGTGCCTTTTTCAATCCCGGTATTGATAGAAGAAAAACGTGTTTCACTACCGACATGTTCTGCTGCGAGTTGATCAAGTGAAATATTTTTTTCCGGGAAACCGGAAGCTTCTTCTTTTTTGATACTGGTCAGAAAACCTTGTACCGCTTTATGTCCGCCATTCAGTCCGTGATCGAGGTGTGAAAATACTGTTATATCATCCCGATGCATCTCAAGTGGCTTCAGTGTCGACGTGGGCACATAGTCCTTCCCGGCAATATCCGGAAAGAAATGACCGGGATAAAAACCCAGATGGTTGCCGACGCAAACCAAACGCTTGGGCTGAGATGTGATGGCCTTGCCTTCGCTTCCAAAACTTTCTAGGCCTGGCAGTGCTAGCGCACTCCCTGTCCCTTGTAGGAAACGTCGACGATTCAGTGTGAAATAATTGTTCATGGGATACGTTATCCTCTCAAATGCAATGCAATGAAATCACCACTATTTCACTACGAGACATAACAAAAACCATATCCATATATAAAGATAGCTTCTCGCTAAAACGGCGGCAAATCATGCTAAATAGAGGGAGTGATCCGTGAATCTCATATGTTTTCTTTCTCATGTTCTTATGTCCACGAATATGGTCAACGCGTGGTTAAGAGATGTGTGTTTGTCAGAAAAAATAGTATCTTGATGATTCACAGTACCATCCCAACACAGCCTCTTTACAAATCCACAAAAGAACAATCCACCTGCCACCCAATCTCCTTTACAATACGTTTCTTAGTTGTTCTCGTATTTTCCATCTTTTGTTACTTAGTGAAAGAAATAAAGGAAAAACACATGAAGAAACCGATCCGATCGTTTCAGCTGTTTTTCATTCTTTCAATCACAGGACTCAGTGTTCTTCAATGGATTCCGCTCGTTCTTTCTACGAGCGTCAGAGCTGCTCCAGTCAGTCAGGGAAAAGAGGATGGTGTTTTCACAAGGCAGCGTGAGGTTGGTCATCCTATATTTGTGAGCCCTCACTCGAGACCCATTGCTCTGTGCCGTGACCATGTTTTCGTTACGAACACGGCTGCAGACACCGTTGACATTATTGACATCACCACATGCATGGTCATTGATCGGATTGCAGTTGGCGTCGACCCAGTCAGCTTGGCTATCCGCCCTGATGGACTTGAAGTCTGGGTATCCAATCATGTTTCCGACTCAGTCAGTGTGATTGACAATGATCCCGATAGCTCATCCTATCTCAATATCATTGCTACTGTTCAGGAGTTTAATCCTGATCGAGCAACCACTTTTGATGAACCTGTTGGGATTGCATTTGCTAGCAATGAAAAAGCATATGTCGCACTCTCATCAGAGAATCAAATTGCTGTTATTGATGTCAAAACGCGTCGCATCACAAAGAAACTCACCATTCCTGCCCAGGATCCTCGAGCTATAACAGTGAGCAATGGCCACCTGTATGTCGTGCCCTTCGAGTCAAATAACAAAACACAGCTTTCAGGCGGCAGGAAAGAGTCGATCGATGACAATCTCATCACATTTGATGCGTGGGAACATTCCATCACCCACAACAATGTGCTTTCCATCGGCCACGTCGTTGACATCATCAAACACCCGAAAGTTCCAGACCGCGATCTGTTCGTATTCGATACCACAACCGATACGCTTGTAGAGACTGTTGAATCGCTCGGTACGTTACTCTATGGAGTGACTGTTGATTCAGCGGGCACTGTGTTCATTACTCAAACCGATGCACAAAACCATCTGAACGGTCGTGCAGGTACACAGCAGCATTCGTTGAAAGAACTTGACAATCGGGCATTTCTTAATCAAATAACCCGCGTCCGTTTTAATGCACACGGATCAGTTGATACGATTCACCGCATTGATCTGGAGCCACTTCCACCCATTCACCCTGATCCAGACGCTGCTGTTGCAACACCATTTGCAGTACAAGTCAGTGACGATGGCACAACACTTGTCATCTCATCTGCTGGATCTGATAAAATTCTTACGATCAATGCGAAGAGTGGCGAAGTATTGGGCTCTGTGGATGTCGATGCGGTGCCACGTGGAATTGTTCTTGATCATCACCACGGAACACTACAGTCAGCCTGGGTTTTCAATGCTGTCGCCAACTCAGTCAGCCTGATTGACCTGACTGATCCGCGGTCACCACATGTGCAAACAACGATAGCTCTTGCGGATCCGACCCCACCAGCAATCAAACGCGGTCGAATCGCCTTTGAAACGGCATCGAGTTCATCCACTGGGACATTTTCGTGTGCGAGCTGTCATCCTGATGGGCATACTGACCAGCTCCTGTGGGTTTTAAAAACACCCATTGTCACAGGTGGAAATCAGATTATGCCACGCTCGACCATGCCAGTTCGTGGTCTTCGAGATACAGAACCCTATCACTGGGATGGCATTCCAGGTGATCCCTATGGTGGAAATAATAGTGCAAATGTTCATGGCAGTGATGAACCAAATACTGACTTACTCAATCCTCTGAGTCGAATCCGTCACCTCATTGATGGTGGGCTTGCTTCAACAATGATTTTTGTCGATGACAAACAACGAAATGATGAAGGAAAAATCGGACGTTTATCTTCTGAACAAAGAGATGATATGGCGCGATTTCTACTCAGCATTCCATTTCCTCCATCACAACGTCGACCGTACACAAGCGTTGTCACTGAGCGAGCAAGAAAAGGTTTTGAATTATTTCATATTCTTGGTGATGACGATCCATCAAAGAAAAAAGCTAATATCTGTGGGAACTGCCATCGCATGCCCCACCTTGTGAGCACGAATACTCCCGGCACCGGTATGGATGCACCCACATGGCGTGGCGCGTATGACCGGTTTCTAATTCTGCCCCAAGGACGGCTGAATATTATTGATTTTCCTTTTTACAGTCGTGTTGCTGACAAAGGTCAATCTGAAGAAAAAATCTGGCGTTTTTCCTGGGGCGGTCGAGAACGATTTAATCCTGTTTGGGATATGGTGCTTGAGATGAGTACTGGCTTTTCAGGAGCCTTTGGAAGACAACTGACTCTTAGCAAAGAATCATCCAACAGCGATGCACAGGCTGATCTCCTAGGCGCTCTCGAGCGTGCGTCAGAACAAGGTGCTATTGTCTTGGAAGCAGATGGTGTGCTGATCAAGGATACTCTTCCACAACGAATCCATCTTCAGTTGGATGCTGATAACGTCTACCGAAATGCCTCTGGGACATTGTCAATAAAGCACGATGAGCTCCTAGAGCGAGTGCGGGAAGGTGAACTCATTATGACTCTGACAGCACGGCACGGAAAAAACTGTAATGTTGATTCTCCTCAGCCAGCCATCTGGACCGTTGGCCCTATTGAAAAACAACGTGGGCCGCAGTCTTTTCCCGTTCTTCACGCCAATAACAAAACAATGGAGATCAGTGGTCGTCACATCAAGAAAAATGCTCAGGTATATCTCGACGGCTCACGCGCGGAAAGTGTTCTTTCACTTCGGAAGAATGAGCGGATTTCCATACAACTGGCAGACCTTCCAGATGGAGGCATGCATTTATTACAGCTACAAAATCCAGATGGGCAGTTCAGTAATGACTTTATTATTCATGTAAAAGATACTGCACCCGCACAGACGCTCGCCTCAATACTTCAGCAAAACAACTGGTCGTCACTTTTAGGGACTTGGGTAGATAAAGACTCAGGCGGCAAAGGGCTTCGATTCACATTTCGGTGGCAAATCAAAGAACGAGTGATTGAGCAGAGGTCTGAATCCAGAACAAGAACAACGGTCTCCCTGATGAGCGTGAATGCTGCTGATGGAGATATTCTCCATGTTGGTGCTGATAGCACGGGCTCATCTCATCGAGGAACATGGGAGTTTAATAAGGATGGTAAAGCAATTCTCCGCCTTGGGTTCACTGAAGGTGATGGAACGCAGGGGGGTATCTTAATTCGTTACACGCTTATTGATAAAGATACACTGGACATGGTCATCGGGCTGCCTGAACCAGTCCACGTGCGAATGATTCGTGCTTCAGAGTCATCTTCATAGAATCGTACCTATTCGAGCATTACGAATCGTTTGCTTTTCCTCTTCTTTTTGTCTCTTGAGAATCTTTTATGTTCAAGAATCAACTGTATATCATGTCGTGGTTTGTTCTGGTTGGATTATCACTTCCACTGGACACAAGTCGTGCTCAGGAACATCCAAACATTGTGGTTATTCTCACCGATGACCAAGGATGGGGCGACCTGAGCCTTCATGGTAATACTGCTATTGAGACACCAAATATTGATCGCCTCGCTCGCAGCGGCGCACAGTTCGATCGCTTTTACGTAAGTCCTGTCTGCTCACCAACACGCGCTGAATTTCTTACAGGTCGGCATCATGTTCGCTGTGGGGTGTATTCCACATCAGAGGGTGGAGAGCGAGTGAATGCTGATGAAACGATGATCAGTGAGCTTTTTCAAAATGCTGGTTACAAAACAGCTGCTTTTGGAAAATGGCATAGCGGCATGCAGTATCCTTACCATCCGAATGCTCGTGGCTTTGAGGAATTCTATGGTTTTTGTTCGGGTCACTGGGGCAACTACTTCAGTCCAATGCTTGAACACAATGGTCAACTTGTGACTGGCAACGGATTTATTGTCGATGACCTTACGGATCGTGCTCTTTCATATATTGAACAGCATCAGCACGAACCATTTTTCATTTATCTTCCATACAACACACCACATTCACCTATGCAGGTTCCCAATACATGGTGGGAAAAATTTAAAGACAAGCAACTGACTCAAGATCATCCCAAGAAGCAATCTGAAAAAATCAATCACACCAGAGCAGCACTTGCTATGTGTGAAAATATTGACTGGAATGTCGGTCGTCTTCTCGCCAAAATTGATGAACTCAAGCTGGCTGATAACACCATTGTAGTCTACTTTTGTGATAACGGGCCCAATGGCGCTCGGTGGAATGGTGGAATGCGAGGACGGAAGGGATCAACGGATGAAGGTGGTGTTCGATCGCCATTATTTATTCGTTGGTCATCTAAGATAGAGGCAGGTACGAAGATTCCTGAGATCTGTTCTGTCATGGACTTAATGCCAACACTCACTGAATTGGCAGGAGTCCAGGTCGTTGGAACCAATCCGCTTGATGGCGTGAGTGTTGCACCTCTTCTCTCAGGTGCCTCACGCACAATCGATCGTACTCTTGTGCATCATTGGAAGAATAAAATATCTGTAAGAACACAACGGTTTCGCCTTGATCATAATGGACAGCTCTACGACATATATTCAGATCCTGGACAGAACGTCGCGATCAACAAAGAACAGCCTGATGTTGAAAAAAAACTCAAGAAGATAGCTGAGACCTTTCGCAAGGATTTACTCGTTGATTACGGAAAAGAATTTGATCATCGCCCTTTCACAATTGGTCATCCTGATACGGATCTCACACAGATCCCCGCTCGTGATGGAGTCGCTCATGGGCATATTGAACGGTCCAATCGTTTTCCAAATGACTCTTTTTTTACCAACTGGACACACATCGAAGATGCTATCACGTGGGAATGCAATGTTGGGATGACAGGCACGTATCAGGTCGATATTTTCTACACCTGCCCGAAGAAAGATATTGGCTCTACCATAACACTCAGTTTTGGAGACTCTGCTTTAATCGGAAAAATCAGCGAACCGCATGATCCACCCCTCTCCGGTATGGAACACGATCGCTTTGAACGCACAGAATCATATGTAAAAAACTTTCGTCGGATGACACTTGGTACGATCCGACTCAAAAAGGGTCGGGGCAAATTGAAACTCCAAGCAAGTAATATCCCAGGAGCACAGGTCATGGATTTCCGTCTTCTATTGCTTAAGAGAATTGAGCAATGATTTTATAATCCCTGTGTTCCATGTGACGGCGGGCGGATGTCCGTCCATGTCTGAGCAATACTACTCATCTGGAAACAAAGTGTTCCTCCTGATGCA
>CAXFJI010000027.1:0-14665 GCA_964003275.1 uncultured Planctomycetaceae bacterium | reverse complement strand
GGTTTTTCTGATCCCATCTACGCGTCGCTTTCGTAGTCGAGCCTCACCGTGTGTGGCCTACGAATGCGATATAGATACAGAATGATCTATCACAAGGTGAATCTGGAAACTAAGCACTCATCTCATCACGCACTTTTTCAAGAAGGGACTTTGTTGCTTTGATTCCCTCTGGTTCAGGAATCGTTTTTCCTTCATATTCAACACCGACATAGCCCCGATAGCCTGCGTCGAGCACGAGTTTGAGCATTCGGCGATAGTCTGTTTTTGTTTCATTGCCTTGTGCATCGAAGTCATGACTTTTCGCACTGACACCCTTCGCAAAAGGCATCAGTTCTTCGACACCTTTATAGCGATCGTAGTCATGGAAGTTACCAAAATCTGGTAGCGTGCCAGCATTCGGTCGGTTAATTGTTTTCATGACACCAGCCAGCCACTCGCCGTTACTCGAGAGACCACCATGATTTTCAACAATGACATTGAGTTCATGTTGAGCAGCAAATTCAGCTAGTCGAGAAAGGCCATCAACAGCGAGTTTCTGTTGCTCTTCGTATGATCCCTTGCTGGCTGCGTTGACTCTGATGGAGTGGCATCCCAAGCGTTTTGCAGCCTCAACCCAGGGGAAATGGTTTTCGATTGCAGTGGTTCTCGCCTTTTTATCGGGATCACCAAGTTTCCCAAGACCGTCACACATAATAAGCACATTCGTGACACCTTCATCGGTGGCTCGCTGGTTTAATTCAGCGAGGTAGTCATAGTCTTTGGCCTTGTCCTTAAAAAACTGATTGACGTATTCGACTGCTTCAATGCCATATGTTCGCTTTGATTCTTTGGGAAAATCGAGGTTGTTGATCTGCCCTTTGAATAAGGCTTTGTGGAGGGACCATTGTGCAAGCGAAATTTTGAAAAGAGGTGAGTCAGCTGTGCTTGCTTTCTCAGCACGAATTGGCTGTTGTTGTGATGCAAGGAAGAGGCCAGCTGCTGCCATGCCAAAATGTCGACGGGAGAGGTGGATCGACTGACGGCTGGTTTTTGAAGGCTGGGTAAGCATGAGGGTGACTCCAGTGTTTAGAGAATACGGATTGTTTGAGCGTGACTTTGTGACGTATGGAGAGATGTTTTTCTGCGGTATCAAAGTGCAGACACAATACGGTCTATCGGTGTACGGGGCATCACTCCGGCATAAGACTCATCGTTTACTCCAGAAATTCAGCACGCTCTGATCATCATAGCATTAATGAATTGCTGTACAGTCATTTTCAGTCGCAACGCGAGCATGATGACACCCCCGCTATCATGATTAAAGATTATCCAGTGATGCAAATGCTTCAGGTGCCCAGTTCATTCACCGTACCAGACAGAGAATTTCAGGCTGAATTACCGAAGAAGAAGGGGTATCCGAGGCGTCCGTCATGCCGGAAGCGTGGCCTTCGTGTTTGTCGATAGAATGTTTTCTACGATGTGAGGGATCAATTAAGGTTGTCAAAAGACGAATCACACGATGTTCAGCGAGCAAACAACGTGTGTGTTGCTCGTGCATTCGATTCAGAAAATTGCTGGCAGTCGTTGCCAGAAATCAACCCCTTCATACATTTCGATTGGATTGTTTTGCTGATAATATTATAACTACGTTTGTGAAACATATTGGTTGGTGATTTGTGCAAGTAGCGGTTCTTCAGTCTGTTGTTGAAAGATAGCCAAGGCGTACCCCAGTTCACAGCGCGAGAAAAACATGTGCGGTATTGTTGGGATAGTTGCCAATGAAGATGTCAATCAGAATCTTTATGATGCATTAACGGTTCTCCAGCATAGAGGGCAAGATGCTGCTGGAATCGTGACCTGTGCTGGTGATAGGGTGTCGCTGCGCAAATCAAACGGAATGGTATACGACGTCTTCCGTGAAAATCATATGCGAAGACTTGTTGGCCCCATGGGCATTGGTCACGTGCGATATCCTACGGCTGGAAGCAATAGTTCAGCGGAGTCGCAACCATTCTATGTCAATTCTCCTTATGGTATCGCGCTGGCTCACAATGGAAATCTTACGAATTCAGATGAGTTAGAAGAAGAACTCTACCGTTCGGATTTGAGGCATATCAATACGTCGAGTGATAGTGAAGTAATCCTCAATGTCTTTGCACACGAATTGCATAAAGTGGGTCAGCAAAAGTTGACCCCGGAAGGTGTGTTTGAGGCTGTCCGTAGAGTGCATCGCCGTTGTCGCGGTGCGTACGCGGTAGTGGCGATGATAACAGGTTACGGAATAGTAGGTTTTCGTGACCCGCATGGAATAAGGCCACTCATCTTTGGAATGAAAAAAAATGACAGCGGCCACCGTGACTTCATGATTGCATCGGAGTCAGTGGCATTAGTTTCACAAGGGTTTGAGATTGAGCGTGATGTGTCTGCTGGGGAGGCTGTCTTTTTCGATACTGAGCATAACTGTCACACCCAGCAATGCTCAGACAATGCTCGACTCACGCCTTGTATTTTTGAGCATGTCTATCTTGCACGGCCAGATTCGATAGTAGACGAAGTGTCGGTATATAAAACACGGTTAAGAATGGGTGTAAAATTGGCAGAGAAAATCTGTCGTTCTCGTCCGGATCATGATATTGATGTTGTCATGCCAATCCCTGATTCTGGACGAACATCTGCAATGTCGCTCGCTGAGAGTCTGGGAGTTCCTTACCGGGAAGGTTTCATCAAGAACAGGTATATCGGGCGAACCTTTATTATGCCTGGACAGGCGGTCCGTAAAAAAAGTGTCAGGCAAAAATTGAGCCCGATATCGTTAGAGTTTAAAGATAAAGTTGTTTGCCTTGTAGATGATTCAATTGTTCGAGGCACCACATGTTCACAGATTATCGGTATGGCTCGAGATGCAGGTGCCCGTAAGGTGTACTTTTGTTCGGCCGCACCAGCGGTTCGTTTTCCAAATGTTTATGGCATAGATATGCCAACATCAGAAGAACTTGTGGCGTACAATCGCACGGATGAAGAGGTCGCTCAAGTCATCAATGCGGATTGGCTTGTGTATCAGGATCTTGATGACTTGGTAGAGTGTTCAAAGGTGGGGAACCGAAGCATTGATTCTTTTGAATGCTCCGTTTTTGATGGCAACTATGTTACTGGAGATGTTGATGCGGCCTACATGGAAAAGGTTGCAGCAAATAGGAATGAGACTTCTCGACGTGCTGCCGATGCTGAGATTCGAAACGACGCTTCTCTCAACACAGATGATTCGGAAACTCAATCGTTTGTATATAGCCATTCTCCAAGACGCCAACCAAATGGTTCGACGGTTAGTCCACCATAATGTGAGAGCGTAGCTGTTGACGGGCCTGTTGCGTTCTATTCACGGAGAATTGTTCAACACCAGTGAATCGATCATGGGGCTAGCTGATTTTCCCATTGATATGCAATTTCCAATGTGCAGCGATTGAGTCACGATGAATGCTTTTCAATCAAAACCAAGGGTGTCAAAATCGAGTCGATAGAGAATCTGGTTGTAATCGTATCGAGGTGTCGATTCGTGTGATTTTGAAAAAGCACGCGTATAGGTTGCCTCGAAAAGAAGAAAGGGAGATTTTTCATCAATGAAGGAGGAGTGTATTTGTGGATTGTAAAAACTGTAATGATCGTGGGTGACGACATGAACAGCGTTCTCCCAAGGGCCAAGAGGCGATTCTGCTTCCGCATACCACAGTTCGCCTATGAGCGATGATTCACCACCCTGTTGTGTGAAGATGGTTACCCAACGGTTTCGGTAGGGATTCCACGACACGGCACCACGGTGGGGAATTATTTTTTTGCCGTTGTTGGCCGCATGTATCGTGACAGTCCCTGATAGTGTTTCCCAATGCTCAGGGTTTGACCATGCTTCAAATGTGGCTTTGCAACGAATGTGAGGAAATGGGTCACCGAAAAGCACCCAGTGTTGTCGCTGGCGGTCTACCCAGAAACATGCATGCCCAAACGGGCGGTCTGGTGAGTGCTTCGTTGAAGAATCTGTCTCGTTCCAAATCGTACGGTAATGTTCGAAGCTTTCTTTTTCGGTGTTCCAGACACAAAGGCCTGTTTCATAGACCGTCATCGGTTTTTTGATTTTTGAGTAACTTGCGACGAGATGCTCATGACCGTCTTTATCTTTAAGACTCACCAAGCCATCAAGCCATGTCGGTCCCTCGCCAGGCATCTGTGCAACGTTTCGCGGCAGCGAATTGCTGTCAAGAAAATAGTTGTATCGAAGTTGAATGGGAGGTTTGAATGTTCTGAGTGGCTGGACGGATGACGTTGCAGCAATGGTATGGAATCGACCAAGCGGATACGTGGAAAGAAGAGTGTCACCCCAGCACCAGAAAAGTTGGTTTTCATGGATGGCGTTCTGTACGCTGTCACAACCAAATACGGGTTGGTCTTTCCAGTCAGTCATTTGCCCCAACTTATGGCTCTCTGCGAAGAGGCCTGCCCCAGTGATTCGCCCAAGTCTCTTGGCAGGGAGTTTCCGCTTTACCTTGATAGTGAATCTTTTACCTGGCTGGAGAGTCATTCGAATACCTTCATATCCGAAGCCATCTTTTGCCACAGAGTATCCGTGTCCCCGAAGATGAAACCAGGTTTTCACGCCAAGGAGATCAGGTGCGTCAATCACAATCACACCAGCGTTATCAGAGATGAATCGCTGATTATTTATTGTCCGTAATTCCACTAACGGTACGGGCCATCCGTTTTCATCATCGAGAATTTCGATACTACATGGTTCTGCTGATAATGCAGTTCCCGTAAGAAAAAAGAGACCAAGCATCCATAAAAGAATTGATCGAACCATGAGAAATTGCCTGTGTGATACTCTCAGCCACAGGAGCAGCCACTATCGCAGCACTCCTCACCCTTTGATGAGATTGGCAACGATATTCCTCCTGAAATGACACGACGCACGGGCTCACCCGTATCGGGATGTTGAGTCAAAGCATCATCCGCCATTTTTTGAACGAACTCGAACTGAACTGGCTGTTGGTCTGGTTTCTGCGGAATCGTTTCATAGACATACGTTGGCATAAGATTTTGTACATTTCGAGGAATGAGTGTTAGATTGTGCTGGTTCAGGCAGGCCAAGAAAATGGGTCCAACCGAACGATAAGGTAGCATAGTAGCATGTCTGTCTTTCTGGCGAATCCTTCAGGCTGAAAACGATTGCTGTTTCGCATGAGAATCATAATTCGCGGTATGTTTTTAGGATGCCTTTTATTTCACGTCCATCGTGCTCACAGTAACGATATCCCAGAAGGAAAAATCTACACCTATAAAGCCGAAGCGAGGGCGACACGGCAAATCGAGATTCATTTCCCGAAGAATCATGATGCTTCCACTGAGTCAGTGCCGGGTATCATCATGTTTCATGGCGGAGGCTGGGGTGGTGGAGAGAGAGACCAGTTTCGTTATTTGTGCCATTATTTTGCTAGACGGGGGCTCGTAGCAGCGACCGTGTCGTATCGCTTGGCAACAAAGGAAGATAGAGGCGAGGGTTCTCGAAAGCGTGTTTGTATAACGGACGCCAAAAGTGCGGTTCGTTGGTTCAAACAGCATGCTGATGAATTAGGAATTGATTCGGAACGCATTATTGCAGGGGGGGGGTCAGCTGGTGGACACATTAGTTTGCTTGCAACGACGAACCCAGGGCTGAATGATCCAGATGACAATATGGAGTACGACACATCAGTTGTGGCATACCTTTTATTTAATCCAGCTCTTGGAATAGCAGATACGAAGGATCCTGAAGTTGACTTTATCCAGCATCTGCAGCCTGACTTTCCGCCTGCTATCGTATTTTTTGGGAGTGAAGATAAGAAATGGCTAGCAGGATGGAATCGTGCTGATGAAAAAATGAAGTTACTGAAGATCCAGTCAGTTGAGCTTTGGATTGCGAAAAATCAAGAACACTCCTTTTTTAATCAGCAGCCTTGGCAGGACATAACAATACATGCATCAGATGAATTCCTAACAAGTCTTGGCTTCATTGATGGGAAGCCGGCACTGGCGTTACCAGAGACAGAAGCAATGCTGATCAAGCAATCTTCAGATACCCAATAAGATGAGTGGAAGAGCGGAGGAAAGCCAATCTTGCACAAGTCCCGTTATCACCGACATTGCGTTAGCCATCACTGCTGCAAGTACGAAGGTACTCACGAAATGTGATAAGGATCAGTAGAAGTCCAAATGCTATGAAGAGTAGCCCAATTTGTTGCAGGAGATGTTCCTGTACGGCATAGCTCGACTCTGATCGCGGCAACGAATAACTCCTTACGTTCATAAAGGCTATCGACTGAGCTGACACCGCAAGCACCATGCCACCAATCGTCGCAAGCGTCCCGGTCATAAAGCCCTGTTTGAATTTTAACATGGTCTGTTTCCACTCCCATATGTTCTTCAAGAAAGGAATGATACGACTCAGATGGAGCAGATAAGGCGAGAGCCACAACGTTAGGGTGTTGTGGCTCTCTTACACCAACAAACCGCCACTTAACCGCCAAGTAAAAGCCAGTGCTAGTTTCTATGATACATCGCTGAACTTCTAGCACAAATCAAGGGAACCAAAATCTGACGTCATTGTGCGGAGAGTATCTCGATTGTGTTTTTTCTCGGGTTTTAGTGCATCCAGGCAAAGCGGCACAGAATCTGACACACATAAATCAATTTGTAGAATCGTTACGCCTCACTTTTTGAAGCGTCATTCTTTCGGAAGGAGCAGCCACCCATCTCCCAATTGCAGAGATGGATCGTTTGCGAATAGTAGTGGAATGCCGTTCGGCAACGGATTTATGACACGAACAGCGAGTTGATCGTTTGCCATTGCGATTGTCGTTTTCCAAAGCATCTCCTCCTTTGGGAGGATGCCGCAAAGGCTCCAATTGGTTTCGATTTGCTTCACAAGATGGCCAGCGCTTGTGAAACGTCCCAATTCAATGTGCCATTCATGATAGAAAGGTGCATTTCCATGATTCTTCACGGCGATCTCTACAACGTCCCGATTGTCTCGTTGTGAAAAAGACACATGAGTAATCTGGAATTCATATCCCATTTTTTGTACATGTTGTTGTGCTCTTCGTATGCGATCAGCCGGCTGTGATTTCTTGAACATGCCGGAATCGAGCAACCAACTGGCGTGAGTCTGTTGAACGCACGCACCAAAATCTTGAGCCTGTGAATGAGAAGGTTGTTTGTCAAATATGTTGCCCCACAACTCTGGTTTGATTTCACCCCCAATGGGATGGTGTTTCCATTTATCCATCGCATTGGCACGCCGCATTCTGGATAAAAAGAACCAGCTTTTACGGTCTTTTTCTTTGTTGATTGTTTCCCAGCAAAATGCATCGTCGTGGTATCCAACGGGCCGGTTGTCATTTCGGGCGTATGCTGCATCATCTTTTCCTGCCGGATACCGAACCAGTACCGGCGTCTTTTTGAAAGCAGATATATACGCCTTGAGCACTTCATCTTGCACTGTCTTATCAGCCATTAACTCGGTGCGTGGATAGGTGTGCCATTCACCCCATGTGCCTAAAAGACCAGCTGTGATGAATCCAATTCGTGCATCACCGTCGTATCGCCTGCCGAGCTCTGTGATGAAACGAGTGAGCATCTTTCGGAGGGAAGGGTTTGAATAATCAGGGGTACGAATTTTTTTGGCTGGGACAGAAGCGGTATGTGTATTGGTCCATTCAAAAACCTTTACACCTGCTTCTAGAAGATACTTCGGGATGCCTTTCTCTTTTCCAGGGTATTCCATCCATATTCGAAAAATGGTCTGTTTATGACGACTGGCAATATCATCGAGTAAATATTCGAGTGGTGACCAATCATATTGGTCTTCATCCACAATGATGTCACTTAATGCAAGGTAATTGAATTCCATACTATGAGGGAATCGATCAGGGACAGGTCGTGCGTATGGTACCAAGCCTTTGAGAGGATTGAGTATCGGAGCCGGCGCATACTTTAATGGAGTCTGTGCATACAGGGTCTGTATTGGTTGCTGGCAGATGAAGAACATGCCAGATACCAGAAGTAATACAATGTGCAGGCGAACGGCAGTCATCTTAGGCAGAAGCCTCTCCTTTATTTCTGATCCTATCCTACTCTCACATATGTATGTCCCAGCAATTATTATTTTGCTCATCGTTGAAGGCATGGCAAAGGGGAGCTTTATCTGTATCGCTTTCTGTGACTGCATGACGTGAAAATTGTGAGGTGGGTTCGGCAGAATGGCAAGAAACTTGAAAACATATCCCCAAACGATCAAAGATATTCAAAACTCAAAAAGCTTGAGGTGATTTATGAAGTGGAAAGTCAAAGAAGAAATGTTCTTCTCTCATGCGTCAGATACGTTCGTTGGTCTTCGGCGACAGACTCCAAAGAAAACTACTGCGATCATGGCTCACGTGATCCTGTTCATCGTTGGGCTGACTTATGTGACCCCTCTGTACGCTGAAATAGAGGCGTCCAGTGTGAAGGTCATGTCGTTTAACATTTATCGTGGTGGTGAGATGCGGGGGCAACCTTTATCCCAAACAGCTCTGGCTATTCAGAATGCAAAGGCAGACATTGTTGGCGTACAGGAACTACGTTCTCCGAAAGGTGATAACGGGGAGAAGTTGGCACAGTTACTGGGCTGGAATCATGACAAACAGCAAAAGACTAGCATCATCACGCGATATGAGATTATTGAACGCGTCAGCGGTGGCATCAAAGTGAATGTGTCTTCAGGCCAGCAAGCGTATGTCTTCAACGTACACTTTCCTTCGAATCCGTATCAGCCGTACCAGCTTCTGAACATTCGGCCTAAATGGCATAAACATTGGGATACCCCCTTTATCAAGACCGAGGCTGAGGCCATAGCTGCCGCGAAAGAAGCACGCGGAAAAGAACTCTCAAAACTATTGGAGCAGATAGGGTCTCTTTCAGATAAAGATACACCTATTTTTATAGTGGGTGATTTCAACGAGCCTTCACACCTTGACTGGACAGAAGAAGCTGCCAAGTCGGGCCGCCATCCCATCAAAGTGGAGTACCCAACGTCTTTGACCTTAGGAAAGGCTGGCTTTGCTGATGCCTTTCGAACGATTTATCCAAATGCGTTGGAGAACCCGGGGTATACCTGGACTCCCATCATGAAGGCCGATGACCCAGAGACCCACCATGATCGGATTGATTTTATTTATTACAAAGGAAATGGACTAAAGCTAATCGACGTGAAGATCGTGGGTGAGAATAAAGAGAAAGCAGATATTGTGATTTCACCATATCCATCAGACCACCGTGCTGTCGTTGCCGCGTTCACGTACGAAACGCAAAAGTAGATGATCCCAAGAGAAGAGCATCGGTTGTCGTGCCGCTTGGGCAACAGCGTGGTTAACAACCGGCCAAACATCGTTTTATATGGAATAAAGAACCCGTTCAAAAATTTGGCCTGACTCCGCCCGCTATGGCTTGAATATCTCTCAGAAGACTATTGAGAGAGTACATACAGAATCAAAGATCGTTTATTGATTCTGGAAGTGTATTCAGCAGCCTTTTCTTAATGGACGAGGTTCAAAATTCATTTTCCAAAAGAACAATGCCCCATGCATCTAGGTTCTCGATTCCGGACACCTGAATAGTATTACCATTCGCTAGAACGGATAATGGCATGGGTGCGTGTCCTGCTTGGTAGAAAGAAGCTTTGGAATAGTCTGCATTTGCCAGGCTGAGGCGAAGACTATTTTGTGCCACAAATTGATGATGATCGTCGTAGTTTGTATTCACGACATGAATAACCATACGCCCTGATGTCGTAGAAGAAATTCTTGGATAGAGATGCACACCACTGGCAGAACTGGATACTGTATAGTCAAGACAAGTATTCAAAGCATTTAGGTCGATCGCTTGAGCTTGACCGTCCTCATTATGCGTTACTATTCTGTCGAGCTTATCTCCTAACAGGTTCAAGTTGTTTTTTAACGTTGCATTATTGGCAATAAACCAAGTGTATTCGTCCTCTTGCACGAGAACTTTTTTGTAGTGGCTCAGAGTATTGAAAGACACTGGATTTTTAAAATAAGCATCGCCCGCAACGATAATGTCATACGCTACGTTGGCTTCTTCCAAAGCATTAGCAATGCTATTAATGCGATAGACATATTTTCTTGTTGCCTCACGAGACACGACCAAAGCGACTTCAGCCTGCGTTTCAGTAAAGTCGTTGAAGAGGTCTTTATTCTCTGAAATCCAATGGTACAGGGACGTGAAATCGATAGTCGGTGTGTAGTTGCCACTATTGATAGTCCATTGCTCCGCCGGTGCGATAAATACAGCACCGTGTGCATACGCTTCTGCAATCCATTGTTTGACCTCTGGTTCACGAGATTTATCTCTGTTGATGCCGTCCCAATCGTTCGGTTCCGCGGTCAAAATAAAATGTGTATCCAAAAACTCTGCAAATTTATACGTAAGCGCGGGCTTATGCGCAAAGTTACTTTCCTCCATGGCTAATTCTTGTTGGTAAAAGTCCAGTTCTTCTAAAAAAGTACTTCGATAAGGATCTCCTAGAGGACTCGACGTGCCTATGTGAATGTCACGAGGATTTGCTTTCTCTTTGGCATAAGTAATCAACTCAGCTGTGAGTTCTCGGATTGCTGCATTCTGGAACAATCGGAACTCTTCATAAAGCGGTAATGGCGTCTCATTACTCACATGCTGTTGCACACGGTTCTTATAGTCTGTGTCGGTGTGAACTCCGTGTTGCTTCAAGAACACACGATAATCGAATGTATTAATGTCCGGGATGCCTAAAGCACTTAAATTATTTGTAGTGGATTCTTGTTGAAGCCAGGCAGTAAACGCTGTCATGCTTGCTGTTGAGAAGTCCCCACTACTCCACTGGTCACGACAAGCCAAGGCAGAGGATGTTTGTGCATCCAACATCAATACCTTCAGATCGTCTGCTAATAGCGCTTTATCTATTTGATACTTGAGAAAATCCTTGAACACCGCAGAGTGACTAGAAAGCCAGTACGGTCGTCCGCCGTTGTAGGTTCTTCCTGCGAACCATGGGTATTCAAAATTTTGATTATTAACTGACTTGCAGGTGTAATCGGTGTAGTTCAAACCATTTCGTACACAATACTTTATGAACAATTCCCAACTGGCATCAAACTCTATACGGGCATGAAAGGTTCTACCTTCATGAGATACAGTGCTTACATTCTGGGTAAATATGTTGAGGTGATCTTGGTTTTCGATGTCCCAATGCGGTGGGATTGGTAAAACGCCCCAAGCTATTCCCGTAGCTGAATAATCATCTCTGACGCTTTCTGTCTGAGGATAAGAAAGCAAGATGTCCGACTTCTGAAAGAATTGGGCAACACTTGGTTGAGGGCTTATGAGGACGAGAAAGAAACTTAGAAAATGGCTTACCGCATTCTTGACACAGAGCTTCACTTCTTCTTCCCTTTCGAATCGTTAATAGTATTTGTCTTCGGCAAGAACGCAGAGAGCCGTTTGATATCTGCTGAGTAAGCTGGATTTTTGGCCAGGTTCTTCCATTCGTATTCGTCGTTACTGTGATCGTAGAGTTCTTCGTCACCATTGGAGTAACGTATATAACGCCAGCGCTCGGTTCGGACCGCGTGATTCATGTAACCGTCGGTCGTTATGGCCGCGCTATCCCACCTGGCATTCGGATTCTTCAAGAGACGAATAATGCTCTTTCCTTCAACATGGTCCGGGGTTGTGACGTCAGCCAACTCGCACAGCGTAGGGTAGATACTCATGAAGTCTACAGGCTTGTAACAGACTGTACCGGATTTGGTGATGCCCGGCACGTACCATATCATTGGCGCACGAGTGGCTTCTTCCCAAAGTGTAAACTTGCGCCAACGCTCTTTCTCACCAAGATGCCATCCGTGGTCACCCCAGAGGACGATAATTGTGTTGTCTTTGTAAGCACTCTTCTCTAATGCGTCCAGGAGGCGTCCTACACAGACATCCGCATAGGCAATAGTCGCCAGATAGGACTGCACGGCATCCTTCCATCGACCCGATTTGAGGAACTTCGCATGGTCGTTCTTGTTGCCAATTCTCTTGCCCGCCTCAGGAATATCATCTAAGTCATTCTTTAAGTGAGGCGGGAGCTCTATCTCGTCTCTCGGAAACATATCGTAGTATTTGCGAGGCACTGCCCAGGGGAGGTGAGGTTTGACTAGGCCGCAGGCGAGAAAAAACGGTTTCTCGTGTTCCTTCTGTAGCTGTTCGACACAGTAACTCACGGAGTGCCAGTCACTCAGATCTTCGTCCTTCATATCGATGGGGAGAGGGTCGAAATAGCCCTGTAATTTTGTTGCGCCGCCACCATAGGGTTTTGCGCTTTTTGGATATTCGTCCCATTCAGAAGCATAGAGCACCTCCAGATGTTTTGTCTCAGACATATGATAGGTTTTGCCTGTGCCCATGACGGTGTAACCCGCATTCTTGAAGGTAGCATTTAGCGAGATGCCTTCTGGAACATATTGCTTCCAATTGTGTATCGCAAAATCTCCATTCTTGTAACAGCCGGTTGTGCTCGGGCGCATGCCTGAAAACAAGGCCGCTCGTGAGGGCCCACATGCCGGTGCCGCGCAATGTGCGTTGGTAAATGACACCCCCATTCTCGAAAGCCGATCGATGTTGGGTGTCCTAGCCTGTTTGTTGCGTCCTGTGTAACTGCACCAGTGGTTGAGATCGTCGACGGGAATAAAGAGTATATTTGGGGACTTAGCATGTGCGGAGGCTCCTCCTCCCAACGATAGGATGCACGCAATAATCATCACTGTGCTGGAGATACGTTTATGTAGACTCATGTCGATCTCTTTTCTTTGGCCTGGTTTATTGTTTACTTAGCACATTGCTTTTTCGTTTTGCGTAGTGAGTTTTATCAGTCTCTTTATGGACAACAAAAAGGTGTCAGTTGCGCTGCTTCACACTGCCTTGGTTGTGACTATCCTGTAAAGACGTGTGCCAGCCTGGATGTTCCTTCTTGTAGGTTTGCCAGGCCTTGTACTCAGCTCGGTCAAGCTGTCCGTTCTTGTCTTTATCGATGTGGTCAAAGAGCCACTTCCATGTGGGTCTCGCCGAATCCCACTCGGACCTCGATGCCATTCCGTCCCCGTCCTTATCGGCACCGGCGAAGAATGCCTTCACCACGTCGTCGGGCGCAAACGTTTTGGGTTTGCCGTGTTTTTCATAGGCCATCGGACCTTCGGGATGCTCAAGTGGAATGCCTAACTCCAGCAAGCGAGCCTGCAGTGATTCGATGTCAATCGCCTGCACTGATTTCCCTGACGTGGCGGCCATTGCCGCGGCGATCCCTGCTACCTCACCAAGGTGCATCCACGTGGGTTCCAATCGGATGGTGCAGAAGGCGACGTGAGTGGCAGAGGCGCACACGGGCACCAACACATTGGAACACTCGCCAGTCTTCGGTGTGATGGCGCGATAGGGAATATCAAACCGTGCCCCCTGTTTCCAAATCCGTCCCTCATTAATGATGTGGCCCGAGTCGGAAACGTAGCGTGCCGCGTGGTGGCAGTCGATGAAGTGAGATCCGACATGGATCACATCTTCCTTGTCCACGGCTTTGATCACGTCCGCTTGGGTGAGGACGACTTCTCCCTGCATCCGCCGGGCCGCGCGGATGTAGAGATAGTAGGGCCAATGGTCGTTGTCGACCCACTCGTCTTTGCAGAACCCGTACGCTGCCATCTCGTCGCGAATGTGTTTGGGCACCCGAGGATCTGTTTTCAGGAACCAGAGCATGCCGTGGGTATAGTCCCGGTATTGTTGGTGAATCGCTTCCCGCTCTTCGAAACTGGCCTCGGCCCATGAGGTTTGTGCGCCCGGGATGCTCATGGATACGATTGAAAACTGGCGGTTGTTCAGTTCCCGCTTGCTGCTTTCACCCATTGGGTAGATACCGATAATGGACGAAAGATTTTTGAGCAAGCCGGCCTCGAGCGCGCGTGCCAGCAATTCGTGCTGCATCGGGTCGTAGCTACTCGGTTTCTCGATCGGGACTCTATTGGCCTCATCTGTCGTAATATTCAGGCGGACGTTGTAGCAGATCGGTACCTCGCTGGCAGAGCCGGCTTCCGGCGGCTTGCCTGGCATCACGCCAAAGAGCAGATTGCCCTCGTCATCGAAAGGCGAGATGGCGACCTTGTCGTCGAGGTAGCGAACGCCGGCAATCGATTCGCCATATTGCTCCGCAGACTCACGCCCGACGGAGTAGGACACTCCGGCTTTCGCCATCAAGTCGCCTTCGTAGGTGGCGTCGATGAAGACCTTCGCCCGGTAGATTTCACCGCCCTGCACGCGAAGCTCAGTGATTCGGGTACCGTCTTTCCCTACCTGATCGAGTAGCTGCTCGTATCGCACCTCCACACCGGCTTTCTTCAGCATTTCGAGGAAAACCCGCTCGGCGATTCCGGACTGCCAAGTGCGGCTATTGCCCTCCGTCCACCTGCCCTTACTTCGTTTGACGGCCTCTTCAATAAACTGCTCACAAAGGCCACCCAATGTCGGGCGATCCAAGTGGTTGCACTCATCGCGGTTCAAGCCGCTCGTGGTCAACCCGCCCACGTGTCGGGTCTGCTCC
>CAXFJI010000026.1:0-14671 GCA_964003275.1 uncultured Planctomycetaceae bacterium | reverse complement strand
GTAATGCTGATGGGAACAGATCATCCACCCATCCGAGAAGATGGTCAGCGGCTTGGTGTGGCTCGAACTATTTTTGGTGTTTTTGCATTGCTGATTCCCATTATCACATTCATGCCAGAGCCCCTTGTTATCAATTAATACACAGTGGCTCAGGCGGCACACGAACGAACCCAGGTGCAAGAACAATCGCAGTAACGAAGGTTACAAGCGTAGAAATGAAGTGAGAGCCGATCGGGGCAGCTATACGCGAAGAGTGCTCAAGTGAGACCAAATCAAAAAGAAGCCACTCCGCATCCCGGAAGACAGACCCACACTTCGGATATCAAAAGGGCCTCGTCCCAGTCTGATGCTTCTTGTATCTTTGAAGAGGACTGATGTGCTTTAGATGCCACAGTCAAATGCAACGGCAGTAAAAAAAGTGGCGATAGTCGAGAAAATAAGATGTACCGAAGCAACCAAAATAAACCTGAGGAGTAGTTCTTTTGGCTTCGTGGTTTGTTGTTTTCCTTTTTTACTAATAAGTACACCTAATTGAATGATTGCGGTCATCAAAAAAAGGAGAAAACACGGCACTAAAAAGAATAGGAAATCCTCCTCACTGAGGTATTCCCTTATCAGAACCATTTGCCAGCCAAAAAGAGCAATGCCATTCAGGAAAGATAAAACCGTAAGACGTTTGAGTGAATAAGGTTGAAGAAGAATCCGGCTCATCATTGCGCCAATGGCAAACAGAGAGACTCCCCCAGCGGTCTGAAGCCCCAAGTTCAAGAGTTCCCCACAATGCATGCGCGAGATAAGGATGCCGTTGCAGGCCATTTGCAGGCATAGAAGGGAAGCGAGTCCAAGGCGTTGTATGCGAGATGTCCCAACAGATTTTCTTGAAAAGTATCCCCAGAGAATCCCAGCAAAGAATGAAAACCATTGCGTTTGGAAAAAGATAAGAGGTCGAAATAGAATCCAGAATAACTCATCTAACATGATTCATTCCTTTTGTTACTGCCCACGAATGCATAACGTTTGGTGACAGATAAATCTTTCAGAACTACCGCATTTCAAAAAGTTCTCAGTCGTGGCTTCAAGAAGCCTATGGCTGCATTTCTGTTACACAGATGTCTATAATATGCAATAAGAACATCAAATGATTGACGTCGGGGTTGAGTTTTTCAAAAATAAGGAAATCCGAGACGTTCACCAAGGAGGATCAACGTGGAATCCAGTCAACACACCGTGCCAAATTTTGTCGAGCAGGAAGACCCTGAGGTGTGGTCAGCCATTGTTGCTGAGCAGATTCGACAGTCAGAAGGACTGGAAATGATCGCCAGTGAAAACTTTACCAGTCCTGCTGTCATGCAGGCTGTGGGAAGCGTCCTTACAAATAAATATGCTGAAGGATATCCCGGTAGACGCTATTACGGAGGTTGTGAATTTGTTGACACAGTGGAGGATTTGGCTCGTGACCGTCTGAAAAATGTTTTCGGTGCAGAACACGTCAATGTTCAGCCCCATTCTGGTAGTCAGGCCAACGCAGCTGTGTATCTGGCATCCTTGCAAGCTGGTGACACGGTACTGGCCTTTGATCTTGCGCATGGTGGGCACCTAACTCATGGGATGAAGCTCAATAGTTCAGGCATACTCTACAACTTCGTGCATTACGGAGTGCGGCGAGAAGACCATCTCCTAGACTTTGATCAGGTTGCCAAACTTGCAAGGGAGCATAAGCCAAAGATGATTGTCGCAGGGGCAAGTGCGTACCCGAGAGAGATTCCACACAGCAGATTCGCAGAAATTGCAAGAGAAGTGGATGCGAAGCTCTTGGTAGATATGGCTCATTACGCTGGTCTCGTCGCAGCAGGTCTCTATAACAATCCCGTGCCGGTCGCTGACTTTGTAACGAGTACGACACACAAGACTTTACGAGGCCCGAGAGGTGGTATTGCAATGTGTCGAGAACCTGATGCAAAGGGGCTTGATCGAGCGGTTTTTCCTGGCACTCAAGGTGGTCCCCTCATGCATGTGATAGCTGGGAAGGCAGTGGCGTTTGCAGAGGCCCTTCGGCCAGAGTTTAAGGCGTATGCTTCTCGTGTTATTGAGAATGCACAAGCGCTGGCAGCGTCATTGGCTGCTGGTGGAGTGAGGCTTGTGAGTGGAGGGACAGATACGCATCTTGTTCTTGTTGATGTTACTCCGCTCGGCGTCGGTGGTAAGCTTGCCGAAGAAACGCTCGATTGCTGTGGTATTACCTGTAATAAAAACATGATCCCATATGATGAAAGAAAGCCTATGGACCCGTCTGGAATTCGTTTGGGCACACCAGCTCTGACGACTCGAGGGATGGGAGTAGATGAAATGAAGCGGGTTGCCGCATGGATTCTCCGTGTGCTTCAGAACCCTGAGGATCAAAATATTATTACCACAACAAAGGGTGAGGTTGCTGAATTGTCAGAGCAATTCCCTGTGCCGGCAGCCCGTCTTCTAGAACCGGTGGCCTGATGACTCAGGCGGTCTCGTCAAGGCGAGTCGTTCGGATTGGAATTGTGCAATCCGTTTGTAGTGATGATCGGAGATCAAATATTGCTCAGGCCATTGCTGGTGTAACAGATGCTGCTGATGATGGCGCTGACGTTATATGCCTTCAAGAGCTTTTTGCGAGCCAATATCCCTGTCAGAGTGAAGATCATGCATCGTTTGCATTAGCTGATCCGATACCTGGTATGTTGACTGACCAGCTCTCAGAAACTGCAAAAAAACATAACGTAGTGATTGTAGGAAATGTCTTTGAGCGTCGTGCGCCTGGCTTGTTTCACAACACTGTTGTGATCTTTGATTCCGATGGGGCTCTTGCAGGGACATACAGGAAGATGCACATACCTGATGACCCTCACTATTACGAGAAGTTCTACTTTTCTCCCGGAGACAATGGTTTCATAAGTGTTCCAACAAAACCCCTCGTGGTTGGTCCGCTCGTCTGTTGGGATCAATGGTATCCGGAGGCGGCTAGGCTTACGGCAATGGCGGGTGCAGAAGTTCTTTTTTATCCAACTGCAATAGGCTGGCTTGATGGAGAGGAGGCTCTTCATCGTGAGCAATATGAATCGTGGGACGTTATGCTCAGGAGTCATGCGATTGCCAACGGAGTATTTGTCGTTGCTGTGAACCGTGCAGGTAGAGAAGGTTCCCTTCGTTTTTGGGGAGCAAGTGTCGCCTATGCCCCGAATGGGAAAAAACTCTTTCAAGCAGATCACGATCTACCACAAACGCACGTCTTTGAGTGTGATCTCACGCATATTGAGTGGTCGCGAACGCGATGGCCATTCTTCCGGGATCGTCGCATCGAATCATATGGAGATCTCCTGAAACGCTGGGGAGGATGATGTGACGTCCGCGCCTTCGCCTTTAGAACTTGGTTACCGGTTGCCTGCTGAGTGGGAGCCACATGCCGCGACATGGCTCGCCTGGCCTCACAGAAAAGCCACATGGCTAGGTGATTTTTCTCCGATACCAGATGTCTTCGAAAAAGTAGCAAGGCTGTTGGCCTTAAGAGAGCCAGTGAAAATTATTGCTTCAGGTGAGTCACTCTTAGATGCCCAGCAGCGTGTTGGTGACATAGAAGAGATTGAATGCATTGATATTCCAACGAATGATTCATGGCTTCGGGATACTGGACCTGTTTTTTTGGTTCCAGATGGTGACCCCTCGCTACCAACAGCAGCCATTACATGGAAATGGAATGCGTGGGGAGGAAAATATCCTCCGTGGGATGATGATGCACGGGTTGCAAATGCCATTACATCCAAAATCGGACTGCCTCATTTCGAACCAGACATTGTATTAGAGGGGGGTGCGATCGAGACAGACGGAGAAGGTACGCTCCTTGTAAATAAAAACTGTGTTGTGGATGAAAAAAGAAACGCCGGTCTATCTCAAAATGAAATGGAAAAAATTCTCAGAGAACAACTTGGAATTGAAAAAGTGATCTGGATTGGGGGATCACTGCAAGGAGATGATACTGATGGGCATATTGATCAGTTAGCACGATTTGTTGCTACGGGACATATCGTTGTTGCACGGCAGCCAGATTCAGATGACCTCAATCATGCTTCGCTAAATGAAAATATAGAGCTTCTACGTGAGGTTACTGATGCAAAAGGAAATCACCTCGAAATCACATTAATTGATATTCCCCCATGCTTTGCATTTGAAGAAGTACAACTCCCAGCCAGCTACCTAAACTTTTATGTTGCTTCAAATCTGGTACTCGTTCCAGTATTTGGTGTGAACACAGATGACGCGGCTCTTCGAAACCTTTCCGAGTGTTTTCCAAACCATGCAATAGAACCCGTCGATTGTCACGAGTTGATCCGGGGTCGTGGAGCGTTACATTGCATAACGCGGGATCAGCCTGCTTAGACTGGGAAAACAAGGGTTGTTTTGGCCTTGCGTGCGCGAGACCTGTTCGCGATTATCTAAGGCCCTCACCAGTCGTTTCCCGGCTGCGTCGTCAAGGAGGACGACATCATGGAACAAATGGCACACGTTGCACAAGGAATCACATCGCTCCTTGCCCGACTCATGATTGTGCTGGTCTTTCTTGCTAGCACCCTTGGAAGTAAAGTGCCACGATTCACAGAGACAGTAGCGATGATGCAGTCTCAGGGAATCCCAAATCCGAGGCCGATGTTGTTTGGGGCAATCGGTCTCATACTGATAGGAAGTCTCTCGTTGGTGACTGGAGCATGGACGAGGATGGGGGCAGCGTTTCTCGCAGTCTTTCTTGCGGCAGCCACTTTCTACTTTCATGATTTTTGGACATTCACGAATCCGATTGATAGAGAAGCTCAAGTTATTCATTTTTTGAAGAACATAGCCATCTGCGGTGGACTGTTTGGCTTGATAGCCTTTGGGGGAGGTCCTTGGAGCGTTGACGGCTGGATCGATGCGCGTCGAGAGGAAGCCGAATCTGGTAGCGTTCAAACAGGTCGTAATAGTTCAACAGGCCGTGGAAATCAGCAAAAGCGCGCAGCTTAGCCGGAGAGCCTGATGGAGTGATGCGGGAATTGATGCCCCTCACTCGCTCTCAACGGCGTGTCACTTTACAATGCGTTTCTTTCCTCTGGAGATGCATGTATGTTTCGCACTATCTTGTTTTCTTTGATTGGGGGGATGGTTTTTGGAACGTATGGTTTTTCAGGAGAGCAACAGGTGTCTCAGCAGAATGTTTTTCAATCTCCTACAGTGCGTTCCTTTGGCTTTCTTCCTGATGGTCGTGAAGTACACCTTTACACGCTTGAAGTTCCAGGTGGTTGGAAGGCAACGGTCACTGATTATGGAGCGATCCTTACCAGTTTCCATGTGCCTCTAAGAGACAAGAAAGATGAAACGATAGATGTTGTGCTTGGCTTTGATTCCATTGATGGATATGTGAAGGGTCATCCCTATTTTGGAGCTATTTGCGGTAGGGTTGGGAATCGTATTGCCGGTGGGCGTTTTACGCTTGATGGAAAAGAGCACCAACTCGCCACCAACAATGGTGACCATCACCTTCATGGAGGAGATATTGGATTTGACAAATGTCTGTGGAGTGCGACGCCGCGAGTGGAGGCAACTGGCCCAGCGCTTGAACTTGAGTTGAAGTCATCCGATGGTGATGAGGGCTATCCTGGTAATCTTGTTGTTCGTGCACTCTATCGACTTACTCGTGATGGTGAGTTGTGGGTTGAATTAACGGCCTCAACAGATGCTCCGACGCTCGTCAACCTTGTCCATCACTCGTATTGGAATTTAGCAGGCCACAAGTCAGGCGTGATCAACGATCAGGAGTTGACGGTCTTTGCTGACTATTATCTTCCAATTGATGCAGGAGGTATTCCCACTGGCAACTTTGGTCCCGTTAAAGGTTCACCATTTGATCTGCGGGCTGACAGTGGTTCATCCTTGAGGTTGGGTGATCATCTTAGTCAGTTGCCAGCAGATAAGGATGGCGGAAGTCCTGGAGGAATTGACCACAACTATATTCTTCGTGATTGGAAACCAGATGGAGGCCTGCGGCCAGCTGCTATTCTGCGAGATCCCAAGAGTGGTCGAGCAATGGGAATTCTCACTGATCAGCCAGGCATTCAGGTCTATACCGGAAATTATCTCGACGGTTCAATTACGGGTAAGGGGGGAGCCGTATATGACAAGCAGTCAGCAGTTTGCCTCGAGACACAAACCTATCCAGATTCTGCACATCATCCTGAATGGCCTACTCAGCGGCTTGATCCGGGCCATGTGTATCGACATACCATGGTGCATCGCTTCGCCCCCTAACATTAGTTAATCTTCGTAACATAAGCAGTGCTATGGTTTTTCCAATTAGTGATGACAATTCAGACAGGAAGGTTTTTCCATACGTCACAATTGCTCTGCTCATCACGAATGTGTTTGTCTTTGTCGTGCTTCAAGGCATGGGGCAAAACGAAGATTTCACGATGGCATTTGTTCAAGTGCCTGCGGAGATCATCTCAGGAAAAGATATTGTCACGGAGTCATCGATACAGGAAGTCAACATTGACGGTCAGGTGTTTGAAGTTCCTGTAGCTGGCTTGAGGCCAACACCGATCCCAGTTTGGCTAACGCTATTCACTGGTATTTTCATGCATGGAAGTATCATGCACCTTGCGGGTAACATGTGGTTTCTATGGATCTTTGGTGACAACATAGAAGATGATCTTGGTCATTGGAAATATATGATCTTCTATCTTGCGACTGGCGTTCTAGCGTCACTTGCTTTTGTCATATTGAATAGTTCTGGTGAAGCAGCTCTTACGCCATGCCTAGGGGCATCTGGAGCAATCTCTGGCGTTTTAGGCGCATACCTTGTGCTCCATCCCCAACGACGAGTGAGTGTGCTCTTTATTCGAATTCTTGTTGATGTACCGGGGTATATAGCTGTTGGCATTTGGTTTCTTTTTCAAATCATCAGTGGTTTTATTGACAGTCAGGCAGGAGGAGGTGGCGTTGCCTACTCCGCTCATATTGCAGGTTTTGTTGCTGGAATGGTTCTTGCCAAGCCGATGAGTTCACCAGAGAGTCGTAAAGAGACAGATGTCCTTATTGAGTTTCACAGACGTCTACCCTGATACATCCGTTTGGTGAAAGAGTATGATTAAGCATCAATCTCAAGAGACTTATAAATTATGATCAAGCGCATCCTTGTGGGTCTTGGTACCAGTCATTCGGCACGTTCGGTCAGTGAACATGCGATAGATTTGGCTCAATCGTTTGGGGCAGAATTACTCGGTACTGCGATTACCGATCCTTTGCGACTTGAGTGGACCGGCCCACGGCCAATTGGTGTGGGTGTTGAGACGATGACATCACAGCTGCGCCAGCAGCGCTTAGAAAAGGCAAAAGCAGATATAGTAATTGCTGAACAACGATTCGCGGAACAATGTAGAGCTGCCAACGTATCCCATAGCATTGTTGAGCACACAGGAGATCCTTTTGAAATCGCGGTTGACCTCGTCCGGTATCATGATATGTGTGTATTCGGCCTCAAGGGTCTTTTTGAGCACGAGGTAGTTCCTGAACCAAGAGATGCACTTGAGCGCCTCATTGCAAGTGGTGTTCGCCCGATATTGGCAGTGGGCGAGCATCACCGGACAATTAAACGTGTTCTTGTGGCCTACTCAGGGTCTTTGGAAAGTGCGAAGACGTTTAAGAGTTTTGTTCAGTCGGGACTCTACGCTGAGGCATCTGTCCGTGTGGTCCATTGTGGAGAAGACGCTGATGCAGCTCATCGAAGGCTGGAGGCTGTGTCTGCATACTTCAAATCCCATGGTAGAATTGTGGATACAGATTGTATCTGTGGTGACCCATCTGCTGAGATCGTTCCTTACGCAGAAGAATGGGGAGCAGATCTTATTGTGGCTGGTAACAGTGCAAAAAACTTGCTCTTGCGTCGTTTATTCGGAGAAACAGCACTCAAATTGCTCAAGGAAAGTCCTTTGCCACTGTATTTATCGCAGTAACACGGAGAGCGTAAGATTTCAATAAATTATTGTCATTTTTCACCTGTTGACTACTAATAGAGGTATATCTACAGAGAAAAAATCTATGGTCGATACATCGAATGAACATGCTGACGTTGTCGTAATTGGTGGGGGGCCTGCGGGGTCTACTGCAGCAACAATCATTGCTCAACAGGGAAGCAATGTGTGTCTGTTCGAAAGAGATCACTTTCCTCGGTTCCATGTTGGTGAATCACTTATCCCGGAAACCTTTGGTGTATTCAAGCGGCTCGGTATGCTTGAAACATTGCAGAAGAGTCGATTTGTCGAAAAGCATTCAGTGCAATTTGTGAATGAAAAAGGTGTTCTCTCCGAACCCTTTTACTTCGCTGATCATAGGCCGGGTGAAAGCTCACGGACATGGCAGGTGACGAGAAGTGAGTTCGATCACATGATGCTTCAGAACGCTGCATCACAAGGTGTTGATGTTCATGAAGGTTGGCGAGTACTCGAAGTGCTTTTTGATGGTACTGGTTCAGACGCACGGGCACGTGGCGTTCGTGTTCAGGATGATTCTGGAATTGTGCGAACCATTACCTCGGATGTTGTGGTTGATGCGAGTGGCCAAGGTGCAATGATCCAGAGTCGCCTTGGATTGCGAGAATGGGATCGTGAGCTCAAAAAAGCTGCGATATGGGGTTATTGGAAAGGTGCAGCCCGTGGTACTGGAAAAGACGAAGGTGCTACTGTCGTTCTTCAGTTAGACAAGAAGCAAGGCTGGTTTTGGTATATTCCGTTGCATGACGACATGGTGAGCGTCGGTGTGGTTGCTGGTGATGACTATCTTTTCAAGCAACGTTCAAAAAAAGATATTGGGAGTATCTATCAAGAAGAAATCAATCGGTGTCCGGGTCTTATTCCACGCTTGGAAAACGCTGAAATGGTTGAGCCTCCTCGTGTGGCGAAAGAATATTCCTATCGTTCAAAACATGTATCAGGTCCTGGTTGGGTACTTGTTGGTGATGCCTTTGGATTTCTCGATCCACTTTACTCTTCCGGCATTCTCCTGGCTCTAAAAAGTGGTGAACTAGCAGGAGATGCTGTTGCAGAAGCCCTTGTTGCCTCGGATCTGTCCAAGGAGCGTCTTGGTAGTTGGTCTGATGAGTTTGTAAAGGGGATGGAGCGAATGCGTCGTCTGGTGGTGGAATTCTATGATGGCTTCAACTTTGGAAAATTTGTGAAGCGTCATCCACATCTCAAAGGGCACATCACAGATATGCTGATCGGTGATCTTTTCAACGAACATGTTGATGAAATTGTTGCTCCTCTCGACGAGATGCGTCGCGAAGAAGAGCAGAAAAGATCTGAGCTACTCCAGTAGTCGTTTCATTGTTCTAGGCGTTGCGTCTGGCTGACACTGCAGTAGTAGGCCCCCGTTTCATTGCCATCAGAGTCAATGAATATGGGCGCCAGTTTGTGTGAACCAACGCCTAGGGTTGTGGTAAAGGTGATTGTTTTATCGGATGCACCGACTGACGTTTGTTCTACCTCGTGACCATCGATCCAGAGTTTTGCAGAAATCGCTTTCAGGGCAACTCCAGGAGTCGTGCGATAAGCTTTTGATGCTCCAGGGACATCATCGCCAGGAGGCAAAGGAGCAGTAATGGCACGGTTCGCCTCTCTTGGCCATCGATGAACAGTAAAGCGATAGGTTCCAGGCTGAATGACCTTGACAGCCCAATGAGCACGGTGTTTTTGAGGTCCTTTGGTGATGGCCTTCTTGTTTTTTGAGCCTTCGCGGAAACCAAAAGCAGACCGAACCATCTGTTGATTCCATGGGGAAGAACCTTCACCGATCCAATCATGGCACGTCAATAAAACCTCAGCAGCATCAGGGTGACCAATATAGATTTCTGTTGTTTGGGCAAACGTTGGCTCAAGTTCTTTCCACCACGCATCATAGAATTTCGTCATTTTGGCGACCTGTTCATGGTGGTCCAAGGCAACATTCTTTGTTTGGCCAGGATCAGCAATCATGTCATAAAGTTCATCACTGTTGACTAACCGCCATCGCTGAGACATGACTGCTGTTTGCTTCCATTTTATTGGATCTCGAACTCGCTGCGAGTCTGTGACAAGCAGACGGTCAGGCCAGTCCATGTCAACTGCCGGGTCAAGTAATGGTGAAATGTCGCGACCGTCCCACGCAAGAGTTTCTGGCTTGACTCCACCTGCGATGTTCACAAGTGTCGGTACAACATCAACGGCATGGCAGAGCGTATTATCTGTATGTTGTTTGTTCCAGCCCGCAGCTGGCCAATGAGCGATAAACGGCACACGGTGTCCACCATCATACTCACTGCCTTTCTTCCCCCTCATGCCAGCATTAAAGATTGTATTACCCGTTGCCGTTCCATTGTCTGTGGTGAAAATGAACAATGTGTTGTCGGTTACTTCGAGTTCATCGAGCAATTGCCGAGTGGTTCCAATATTGTCATCAATATTTGTGATCATTCCAAAAAATGCGGCAATCCTTGGTGATTGATCTGCATACATATCGAGATATTTTTGTGGGCAGTGCAGGGGGCCATGTGGTGCATTTGTTGCAATGTAGGCGAAGAAAGGCCGATTGTTTTTTACCTGACTCCTAATAAAACGATGGGCATTTTGAAAGAACACATCTGTGCAGAATCCTTTGGCTGGTTCTGGTGACCCGTTGTGGAAATAGTGTCCATCAAAATACGCATTGTCCCATAAGTCAGGTGTCTGTCCGACACCGCCACCACCATGTCGATACACCTCTTCAAACCCTCTGTCTTCAGGCCTGTACGGGTAGTTATCGCCGAGGTGCCATTTTCCAAACATACCGGTGGCATAACCATTGTCTTTCAGCAATTGCCCAAGAGTGACTTCATTGTTGCGAAGCATTGACCGCCCATTGATGGTGTGCCAGACACCGGTTCGATCTGTCCAGTGTCCAGTCATCAAAGCTGCTCGAGTTGGGGAGCATGTTGGGGCAACATGATAATTTGAAAGGCTGGTTGATTCAGCAGCTAAGGCATCAATAAATGGAGTCTTAATAATTGGGTTGCCTGTATGCCCAAGGTCACCATAACCCTGATCATCCGTCATAATCAAAACAATATTCGGTGGGCTCTTCGGGAAAGCCGAAGATACGAGCACGTTCAAAGGAACGACGCATAAAATAAAAGCAACATTTATTCGGTATAAACTATTCATTGTATAACCCCTTTAACCAAAACATTGATGTCTTTATTGTGTCGAATGGTCAGAGGATTTCCAGTGCTTCCTTGTCGTATAAGGGGTATTAATAATTAGGCAACAGTTTTGGTAGATGCTCCAGAGAATTTATTGTGTCTGATACCTTTTTTGATCTTGAATCCTGTTTAGTCGATTTTGGAACAGGTTGTTCAGCATCTCATTCCAGTGGTCAACGACTTGAAAAGATCGGTGGCATTCTAGTCAGACGACCGTTGCTTCAGCAGAACTTGCCTGCATGCCATTCGCCCGCTGTTTGGAAGGACGTGACTGCTGAGTATGAATATGACGATCAAGAGCGAGGCAAATGGATTTTCCGCCAACCGCCTCCGGATCAGTGGCGGGTCAATGTAGTGCTCTCTGAAAAAACGGGAAAATATATCAGGCTTCTTGTGCGTCCTTCGCCTTCTGGACAGATCGGATTTTTTCTTGAGCAAGTCGATCAATGGAAATGGCTTTACCAATATACAAAACCCAAGACAAGCATTCTTTCACTCTTTGCCCACTCTGGAGCTGCGACACTATCACTTGCACTTGCGGGTGCACACGTCACACATGTGGATGCATCAAAACAAGCGATGACATTGGCGCGTTCAAATGCAAAAGAATCGAACCTTGGAGAGGCGCCAATTCGATGGATATGTGATGACGTGAGATCATTTGTTGCACGAGAGATTCGTCGAGGGAGCATTTACAACGGGGTGGTACTTGATCCTCCTTCATGGGGCCATGGCCCAAAAGGTCAGTCATTTTCTATACATAATGACCTAGCGCCACTACTTGACGATCTTGCAAAATTGTTTCGTGGTGGTAGGCAAGATCCATCATCAGCGTTGTCAGGGCCTGTTCTGCTTACGTGTCATTCTCCGGGCTGGCACCATGTTCGTTTGCGTGAGTCTCTTATGCAAACACTCGGTTTGGATGGGTGTGGTTCTGGTCGTTTGGACTGTACGGATGCTGCTGGCAGAATCCTCAATCTTGGTGACTATGCAAGATGGGTTTCTTCTGGAAGGATGTAACCTCATGATCACAAGTACAAGTAATCCGCGAGTCAAGCAGGCAGCCAGCCTAAGAAAATCGAAGCATCGTCAACTCTTGGGGCTCACCATTGTTGACGGACTGCGTGAACTCAAGTGTGCTCTCAGTGCTGGTGTCGATATTATTGAGGTGTTTGTTGATGGAACAGCCTCACCTCTTAATGAACGAGAAGTTCTTTTAGAAGGTTTTTTGCAGAATGGCATAGAAGTTACAACGCTCGCCAAAGGTCCATTTGAGAAGATTGCATTTGGTGATCGAAACGAAGGGGTGTTGGCGGTAGTTCGATTTCGTGCAAAAGAGCTAAAAGAGCTAAAGAGTAATGATAATCGACCGTTTTTTATTCTTGAGGGCATTGAAAAGCCAGGAAACCTTGGAGCAATCCTTCGTTCGGCAGATGCTGCTGGTATTGCTGGTGTCATTCTGTCCGGGCATGGAACCGATGTTGCAAACCCGGCTGTAATACGCGCAAGCTTGGGCACAGTTTTTATGGTTCCACTAGTCGTTGCATCAACGAAAGAGTCTATAAATTGGTGTTGTGAAAATAAAAAAAATGTTTTTATTGCAACGCCAGGCGGTGAACGTCTTTGGTGCGATGCAAGATTAAGGAAGAATATTGTCTTTGTACTTGGTAGTGAAGCGCATGGAGTATCTGGCGAATGGCAAGACGCAGCCTCGATAAAAAAAATAGATATGCAAGCAATTCGTCTGCCTATGCTTGGCGTGGCTGATAGTCTCAATGTCGCCGCAACGGCTGCGATACTGAGCTTTGAGGCATTAAGGCAGATGCAAAAGGATTCGACTGAATCCATGCACGCACATGATTCAAGCGGGGGTTCACGTGGCAGTTGATCTTGCTTTTGATTGCCAGGGGGCAGGCCCACCGGTTGTAATCCTTCATGGTCTCTTTGGTTCAAAGCGAAACTGGTCATTGATAGCGAGGAAGCTGGGACAAGATTTCCGCGTCATCACTGTTGATTTGCGAAATCACGGAGAAAGTCCATGGCATGCGTCGCATGATTATGTTGTGATGGCAGACGACGTTGCTTTTCTCATTGAGAAAGAAATCGGCCAATCGGTTTCACTCATTGGACACAGTATGGGTGGGAAGGTTGCGATGGTACTCGCACTGACGCAACCCAAGTTTATTGAAAAGCTTGTGGTTGTAGATATTCCACCAGCCCGATCGAGTAGTTCTCAAAGGGGTTTGATTGATGCTATGCAGTCAGTTCCTCTCGAGCGATTTAGGTACCGCAGGGAAGTGAGTCAGTATCTTGCTGAGAGAATTCCTGATTCTGTCACCAGGTCTTTTCTGATGACCAATCTTATAGTTCAGTCAGAGCGGTTGGCATGGGCAATTAATCTTGAGTCCTTGTCCAAAAACTTTGAATTGATTCAGGGGTTTCCTGAACAAACTCCAATGAGTCCATTCCTACATGCAGCACTTTTTCTTACCGGTGGCAACTCAGACTATGTGCGAACTGAGCACCATCACGATATACGGCGATTATTTCCCGCTGCGCGCTTTGAGAGTATTCCAGACACGGGGCATTGGGTGCACGCGGAAGCCCCAGAGCTGTTTCTTCATGCGTCGCGTCAGTTTCTTTTTCAAACAAATACGTGAAGAGGACCGTCACGGCGCTAGGATTTCAAGAGCAGGACTTGAATTCCCAAAATGAAGGCGAACGCGTTGATGGCCCGATGCATGAAGTGAAAGAAGCTCAATAGTTTCAAAATGGCAAGCGACTACAGCGAACACATTGAAGCCACTCCTGTCAGTCTCATTTGGCACAGGCGGAGCAGGCGGGAATGATTTGATGGGTGTGCCTGGAGGATGCGTCGATGTGTAGCACGCACGGCTCATCGGCCTGGACGCAAGCCATGCGTTCTCTGCACATGCGTTGTGATGGTGGACTATAGCCTGAGCAGCAATACGGATTTGCAGACGCTCTGATGGACTGTACCAATGAAGAGAAACATTATTATGTGCCTGAATATGACGTGTTTTCGGGCTTCGTATATCGGTGTGAAAAAAAATAATTCTTTCGAGTGCCTGAAATTTACGAAGGACAACCGTTCGAATGTGAGGAAGTCCTTCCTCACTGATGGTTGCAAGAGAAAATAAGTGAAGCGGATGTTGAGCAGATGTAGCTGCATTAGTCAGTTGTTCAGAGACTGTTTCCCAAATACTTGAGGCTGTTTGTTGATCAAAGTTCATGTTTAGTAAGAGTGAGGAAAGTGATGCCAGTGAATACCAAAATATCAATTGGAATTAGGATAGTATGATCTTGGTAACGCTTTTCAAAACACTGAACCCTATCATCAGTCGGATCGAGCGAAGAAGCAGATAAAGATTCCAAAAATGCCAC
>CAXFJI010000025.1:0-14907 GCA_964003275.1 uncultured Planctomycetaceae bacterium | reverse complement strand
CTATGGTCATGGAACTCAAGGGAGCACAAGTCGCTTCGAACGGTATGCGTTGGACACCCTGGTGGCTCTCACGTGCTGACACGTTATCAGCTATTGGAGGAGCACTTCGGCCACTCTCAAATGCAGCGTTGAAGAACCCGCAGTCTCGGTGGATGATTGAAAAAGTACTTGGAGTCGCCCGTGGTCGGAAACTGCCCCCCTTCGCTGGTAATCAGTTTTTGCGCTGGGCTGCTCGACGAGGGATTACACGACCATCTCGGAGAAGTGGAACCCGAGTTCTTTATTTTATGGATACGTTTGCAAGGCGTCATGATCCGCTTCTTGCGAAGGCCTTTGTAGCAGTACTTGAACATAATGGTGTGGGTGTATTTGTTGATCCGCGACAGGTTGCAGTTGGGATGCCACTGATTTCTGAGGGAGATATTGAGGGCGCCCGTAAACTCGCACGAATGAACATGCGAGTGCTTGCTGAGGCGGTGCGTCTTGGCTATCGCATCGTGTGTTCTGAACCGGCTGCCGTCACATGCATACAGCATGATTACCCCTTGCTTGTAGAAGATGATGATATGCAGCAGGTCATTGAAAAAACCTGTGATGCTTCGTCCTTTTTGTGGGAGTTGCATCGTGAGGGGCAACTGCGACTTGATTTCACTCCACTCACAAGTCGCTTGCTTTATCACACACCATGTCACATGAGGCTTAACGATGGAGGGAGCCATGCAGAGCATTTACTGAGGCTTATTCCAGGATTGACTCTTGACGCTACTGACCATGGTTGCTCTGGGATGGCTGGTACGTTTGGGCTTTCGCGCGAGCATTATCGTGCAAGTTTGCGCAGTGGGATCAATCTTGTGTCATCAATCAGAAACTCAGGGTTTGATGCTGGGGCGACAGAGTGCTCTGCCTGTCGGCTTCAGATGGAGCAGGGAACCCCCAAACCAACCGTTCATCCCGTCAAGCTACTCGCCAAGTCGTATGGCTTGCTGCCCGGTCCCTCCGGGCTTGACGCACTTCTCACAACTGCCAGTGGCAAGCTGACTACAAGTTCCTGATCATGAATGCATCTCAACCAGACAAGCCGGGTGAAGCGATTTTACGTGTCCAACTTTTTGCAGGTGTGGCTGAAATGGCGGGCACTCGTCTCCTCGAACTCTCATGGAATGGTGGTACGGCTTCCGACCTCAAGCAGGTGCTATCTCAGAGAGTGCCTGCCGCAGCGAATCTGTTCGCAGCCAGTGCGATTGCTATCAATAATCAGTATGTTCAGGATAATATGCCGATTGGTATCACCGAAGACGTGAGCGTTATTCCACCAGTAAGTGGAGGATAGGAGTACGTGAGCCAAAGTCATTGCAGAATCGTTCACGTGGCTATTCAGTCACAAATTTTACTTGATGAAGTATCAAGTGAATTGGCAGGCGCGAATGTGTTATTCGTTGGCACAACTCGCAGTATCACCGGTGGAACGAAAACCTTTGCACTTGACTATGAATGTCACGAATCGATGGCTCTTGTAATGCTGGAATCACTTCGCAAAAAGGCAGTGGAAAGATTTCAATTGGTTCACTGTGTGATAGTACACCGTATTGGTCTCGTGCACATTGGTGAAATAAGTGTCGCCATTGCAACAAGTGCAGCGCATCGAAAAGAAGCATTCGATGCATCCCAGTGGCTCATGGAACGCATCAAAGAGGAGGTTCCAATCTGGAAATGTGAAGTTGGACATGATGGAAATCGTGCGTGGGTCCATCCTAATGTTGGATCGGGGGGGATGCTGTGACGCACGCTCAACAACACCATGGCCTCATAGATCAATTTGGCCGCATTCATAATGACCTTCGTATTAGTGTGACGGATCAATGCAATCTGCGATGTTCATACTGCATGCCCTTGGATGTCATCTATAAGCCTCGAGAAGAGATTCTTTCATACTCAGAAATCACGCGTGTTGTACAAGTTGCGTCTGGCTTAGGAGTGCATTCACTCAGGCTCACGGGAGGTGAGCCTCTTCTTCGAAAAGATCTTGATCAACTGATTTCTCGTCTTTCCGGCATTCCAGGAATCAATGATCTTGCAATGACAACCAATGGACTTTTGCTGGAGACCTATGCCGAACGATTACGACAGGCTGGACTTCAACGGCTCAATGTCAGTCTCGACAGCCTCAATGAGGATGTTTTCAATGCGATCGCTCGACGGCAAGGACTCAGTCAGGTATTAGCAGGTCTTGCTGCTGCGAAGGCTGTGGGTTTTCGGAAGATTCGAATCAATGCAGTTTCCATACGAGGTCTGTCAGAAGACGAGATTGTGCCGCTTGCCCTTTTTTGTCGACGAGAAGGCTTTCATCTCCGATTTATAGAATTTATGCCGCTGGATGCTGAAGCAGGCTGGTCACAAAAGCAGGTGCTCACTGGAGAGGCTGTTCGAACTCTTCTCGAGCGTGAGGTCGGTTTGATGAAGCCATCCGTTCAGGATGATTGCGGGCAGCCTGCAGTGGATTACGATTGGGAAGATGGTCAGGGAAGAGTTGGCTTCATCAGTCCAGTATCTCAACCATTTTGTCATAGGTGTGATCGTTTGCGGCTTACTGCAGATGGCCATTTTCGTAATTGTCTTTTTTCATCGAATGAGTGGGATGTCCGAGCCGTCTTACGTTCTGGTGACAGTGGTGAAGGTATTGATAAGCGGATAGCAGATATGCTCAGCCAGTGTGTGATGCTGAAGCGACGCGCGCATGGTATTGGTACACCTGCATTTGCTCGACCCGAGCGAGCTATGTATCAAATTGGGGGTTAGTCATGTCACAAGAGATGCGCCGTTATCTTGATAATGCTGCAACGTCTTGGCCCAAGCCAGAGAGTGTGTACGTGGCATGTGAGCGGACTGCCCGAGACATTGGCGTAGCGGCTGGCAGAGGAGGCTATCGAGAAGCAATCAAAGGCAATGAGATGATCAAACGGGCTCGATCACTTGTTGCAGGTCTTCTAGGTGGAGGAGATGCTTCAAGTGTTGCATTTGCATCCAGTGGAACGCTTGCACTTAATACAGCTATTCATGGTCTTCTCAGGCCAGGAGATCATGTCATTGCCACCGCAGCAGATCACAACGCCACCTTGAGGCCTCTTCACAGCCTTTTTTGCCAAGGTGTTATTGAATTGGATATTGTTCCCTGTAACGAACGTGGAAACGTTGATTGCGAATTGATTAGAGCGATGTGGAAGTCTTCGACTCGTCTTTTGACATGTTCGCATGCCTCAAACGTGACTGGCAATCTGCAGGATGCCAAGACAATGGCAACGATTGCCCACGCGAACGGTGGTGTATTTCTGCTTGATGCGGCACAGACGTTTGGTCATTTGAAACATGAAGATTTTGCGTGTATTGATGCAGATATGATTGCTGCTCCAGCTCATAAATGGTTGCTTGGGCCTTTCGGTATCGGTTTTCTGTATGTGCGGTCAGGGATCGACATTCGGTCTCTTGTTCAAGGTGGGACAGGCTCTCGAAGTAATGTTCTGGATATGCCAGACGAGTTCCCAGATCGACTGGAAGCAGGCACACCTGATTTGCCAGCAATTGCTGGGATGGTGGCAGCGATTGAATGGCTGGAAGAGCAGTCCATATCGGGGGTTGCACAAAGGTGTCGTGGTCTTGCCCACGACTGCGCAAAACGTCTTGCAGGAATGTCTGGAGTGCGAGTGACATCCGCAGCTATGGCCGAACCATCGAATGACTATGCTCCAATTGTGAGTTTTGTTGTTCAGGGCTATGACACAAGTGACGTTGCGACAGTGTTGGAGCAGGTAGCAGGTATTCAGGTTCGCAGCGGTTTCCACTGTGCAGCAAAGGTACATGACTATCTTGGAACACCAGAAAGTGGCACCGTGAGAGTCAGTTTTGGTCCATTCAATACAGGTGATGACGTCGATGCAGTCATACAAGTTGTGAATGAACTTGTTGTGACCTAGGACTCTATCAGGTGTCAAAAAGGACACGGCAAGTGCCAAGCAATCTGTTTTCCATCATCGGGATGTTGCACCTGGAGAAATGTTGCATGAAGGAGGAGACGGTTAGCAGCCGTCTGAGCTGTCGTGTGAGCATAGAGAGGATCACCAAGAATCGCATGACCAAGAGAAGCAAGATGAAGCCGAATCTGATGCGAGCGACCGGTGATGGGCATGGCAGCAATCCGTGTCGAATCGGTGTATCTCTCAAGAACCTCCCAGCGTGTTTGTGACGGTCGTCCAAGGAGATTGTGTATGCGGTATCGAGGTGGCCGCAACGGGTCGCGTGCGATTGGGAGGTCGATCATTCCGTCATCAGATTCAGGATGTCCATCGACGATGCATTCATAACGTTTCTGAACGGTGCGGTTCTCAAACTGACAACTCAGGGATCGTTGCGCTTGAGCATCAAGGGCCATGACAATGAGTCCAGATGTGTCGCGATCAAGCCGATGAACAATGAGAGCCGTTGGGTGTTTTTTCTGCACGCGACTGGCGAGACAGTCCTTGAGTAGCGGTCCTTTGCCAGGTACAGAGAGCAAGCCGGAAGGCTTGTTGAGCACAATTATTCTTGAATCGTGATGAATGAGTGAACCGGTATCCACATTCACAGCCATGACGTTAAGATAACAGTTTTTCCACACACACTTGAGAGAGAAAGTATGGCAGGAATTTCAAAAGAAGTCTGGTATGCCGAAGGCCTTCGTTTCGAGTGCACGCAGTGTGGTGATTGTTGTTCGGGAGCGGAAGGATATGTATGGGTGAATCAGGCTGAAATCGACAGTATGGCCGAGCGAGTTGGTTTGACACCACTCGATTTTGAAAAGTCGTATGTAAAGCGAGTCGGGGTGCGCCGATCTCTCAAGGAGCGGCAAAATGGTGATTGCGTTTTACTGGATGAGGAAACTCGGAAGTGTACAGCATACGAACAAAGACCTCGGCAATGTAAAACATGGCCATTTTGGGATTCCAACCTTCGCTCAAAGAAGGCCTGGGAGGAGGCGGCAGAGGCGTGTCCAGGATGCAATAAAGGAACCGTTGTTCCGCTTGAGACGATTGTTCAGCAAGCCTCAAAAATCCGAATCTAGTCACCGACGTTCTCAGGTAGCTTGTTCGAATCTGCACCACGAACCGTGAGCAACAAACAGATTGAATCTACCTGTTGTCAGATGGTGTTAGAGAATACCGCCATGTGTTGGATTGACTGTCATGTGTGATGGTTGGTCGAGAAACCAGATCCTCTCCCACTCATCAGTGATCGAACGCAGATCCTCAGAAGTGTAGATCAACTGTTGTGCTCGACGCACCGGGTCTGCTGAATACATGGGAATGAGGCAGCCAGTACTGGTGGCTAACAGCGTTGCAGCAATCAGTAAGTATGCGGCTTTTCTCATTGTTCGGTCCTCCTGACCTGTTCAAGATGACGTGTGTAGCCAAAATCATCCTTCAATAGCGATGCCGATTTATTCGTTTGAACCCGACCAGGGTTGCCCAGCCTTCCAGTTTTGTCAAAACCTGCTGAATGATTACGAAATACCATCAGGTCACGATTCAGAATCCTTCTGGGATCGTTCCAGTAACCATTCGGGTTTTGGGTCAACCTGTTCGATTTCGCGTACACGTGCTTCCATCTCCTTGCCCGGCTTGAACGTAACAACATACTTTGCCTGAACTGGAACTCGTTCTCCCGTACGAGGATTACGAGCCATTCGGGCTTCACGTTTTTTGATCTGGAAGACCCCAAAATTCCTTAGTTCTATTCTGCCTTCACGAATAAGCGACTCAACAAGGGAGTCAAATGTTCGTTGAACCAGTTCTTTTGTGTGAAGCTTGGGAAGTTTGAGTTGCTCCGAGATCGTTCGGACAATATCTTTCTTTGTCACGGCTATGGCTCTCCAACCGGATGGAAGGAAACGACCGAAGCCTAGGAGTACCAAGGACTAGTGTCAACTTTCCGCCCCGTCTGGCGGTGGGGCACTGGTCCCTGATATCCAGTTTATCGGCTGTATTACCGGTAAACTTCACCCAAGCCGGATTTTCTGCACATTTTATGGACCAGATTTAGAAAACGGTGTGACCGCACGCCAAAGCATACACTGTCCTGGTATACCTCTTTTTGCATAGTTGCCCTTATGACTCAGACATCTCATTCTCAGCACTCTGTTGTCGATCTCTCTGTTTCGCTTGGACGTCTGCAACTCCCCAATCCAATCCTCGTTGCATCTGGAACATTTGGTTATGCGAAAGAGATGTCAGGACTTGTCAAACTCGATCGTCTTGGGGGTATCGTCCCAAAAACAATCACCTTGTTACCTCGTCAAGGCAATGTGCCGTGGCGAACGCTTGAAACAGCCTCCGGGCTCCTCAACTCCATCGGTCTCGACAATGATGGCATTGATATTTTTCTAAAAAAGCAACTGCCTTTTCTTCGGGACTGTGGAGCACCCACGATTGTAAGTATTGCGGGTGCAAACAGGGAAGAATTTGTTGAACTTGCATCACGACTTGATGGTATTCCCGGCATTGCGGCACTCGAACTCAATATTTCATGCCCAAACGTCAGTCATGGTGTCGACCTTGGCACAGACGCAGAACTGTGTCGTGGTGTTGTTTCAGGTGTTCGTGGAGTAACGAATGTACCAGTCCTCGCAAAGCTTACTCCAAATGTGACAGATATTGTTGCCATCGCGAAGGCTGCAGCAGATGGAGGGGCTGACGCCGTCACGCTTATTAACACCTGTCAGGGAATGGCGATTGATTGGCGCCGGCAACGACCGTTGTTGGGAAATGTTGTCGGAGGACTCAGTGGTCCGGCTATCAAGCCGATAGCACTGCGGTGTGTTCATCAAGTTCGGCAAAAACTGAGTATTCCGATTATTGGCGTCGGAGGCATCATGTCACTGGACGATTGCATGGAGTTTTTTGTTGCTGGAGCCACGGCAATTCAACTCGGAACTGTCAACTTTGCAGAACCCGTTGTCTGCACACAAATACTGGATGCGTTGCCAGAAGCCGTTCAGGAACTCGGTGCATCGTCATTTGCTGATGTCGTGGGCACACTTGTTCTTCCATCACAGGAAACTGGTTTTTCAGCTAAGGGGTGTTCTGAACATGCACAATGATTCTTTGCAAACAACGGCCTCTTTGGACACGTCTAACGTGAGCCGAGTTCTTTCTGGGATTCAGCCAACGGGTCGGTTTCATTGGGGAAACTATTTTGGAGCGATTCGTCAGTACATTGAGCTCCAGACAGCAGGGAATGCATTTTATTTTATTGCCGACCTCCATGCGCTGACGACAGTTCGAGAACCAGAGCGTTTACGGAGTTTTGTACATGATGCAGCAGTCGATCTTCTTGCACTCGGACTCGATCCTGCCAAGGCAACATTATTCGTTCAATCAGATGTTCCTGAAGTAGCAGAACTCACATGGCTCCTCATGACGGTGTGTCCGATGGGACTTCTTGAACGATGTCATGCTTACAAAGACAAGAAAGCTCGAGGATTGCCTGCAGATACTGGTTTGTTTGCGTATCCGGTGTTGATGAGTGCCGATATTCTGGCGTATGACGCCAATCTAGTTCCTGTTGGGGAAGATCAAGTCCAGCATATTGAAGTCTGCCGTGACCTCGCTGGTTCTTTCAATCATCTGTATGGCGAGGTATTCACACTTCCATCGCCTCGTTTGGTTCAAGGTGGTGGCCGGGTACCAGGAACGGATGGCCAAAAAATGTCAAAGAGTTACCAGAATACAATCGAGGTTTTCGAGGAACTCCCGCTTCAAAAAAAGAAGATTATGCGAATCACGACAGATTCGCGTCCCCTTGAAGAGCCTAAGGATCCTGAGTCAGATCACCTTTTTGCGTTGTACTCACTCGTTGCCGAGGCAGACGATGTTCAACGTATGGAAGCACTCTATCGTCGAGGCGGTTTTGGCTATGGAGAAGTGAAAAAGGCTCTTGTTGAATCGGCTAACCATTTTTTTGCGAATGCCCGAGCTCGACGGGCTGAGTTGGAAGCAGACCCTGAACGCGTCCAAGAGATTCTAAGAGAGGGTGCCGCACGGGCGCGTGTACAGGCCCGGACAGTTCTCGCTCGCGCGAAGCAGGCATGTGGTTTGTCGGTCGTGCCAGAAATAAGCTCTTCGGATGGAGGCTTGTAGGTATGAATGTGCTCGGCATCGGTACGGACATTACGGAAGTCTTGCGGATAGCGCAAATGATTGATCGTCACGGAGAACTGTTTGTGGGGCGTGTATACACGACGGCTGAAATTGATTACTGCAGACGACGTCGCATGGCAACGCAACATTTTGCCGGACGATGGGCTGCGAAAGAGGCGGTTCTCAAAGCTCTTGGGACAGGTTGGCGAAATGGGATCAGTTGGCGAGATATCGAAGTGCTGAATGGAGCCGGAGGTCGACCAACGGTGTCACTTCAGGGAGGGACTCGAGAGATTGCTGAACGGATGGGCATTCATTCAGTACTGGTGAGTATTTCACATTGTCGTTCTCACGCTACTGCATTTGCGACGGCACTTGATGAAGTTCCACCAACATTTTCTGTTGATATGCCATGGAAACTCTAGTTTGATACGCACGATTGTGCTGCTGAGAATGACTGGGCGTGTGGAGCCAGAAAAAACTAGTCGTGTGATTCTTGATAGAGCGGAAGTTCGGCAACCCCGCCTTCGATTTGTAGTTCAGTGAGCGGAGTGCCTTCGTTCACCTCTGTTGTTCCATCTCGACGTGTAAGATGGAGTTTTGTTTGTTTTGCCAGATGATCAGCAAGTTCGCGTTTGAGCTCTTCTTTTCGTTCATCCGATAATTTTCCGAACGCTTCACGCCCGCGGCATTTCGGAAATGCTCGACAGCCGAGCCAAGGACCGCGTTTTCCATCACGAAGATTCATGAAGTCACCACATTTTGAACAGACAATGTCGGTGACAACGGGCGGTGGTGTTGGGAATTTGATGCAGCCGTTCTTATCAAGATTCAGAATAAATGAAGGAGGTTCTGTTGGGGCGTCCTTCGCTTTCTTGCCTCTCGGTTTCACAGGGCGTGGCTTATCTTCAACCAGAAAGTCACCGAATCTCCCTGTTCGTTTGACCATTGCAACGCCAGCAGGTGAGAGCAGATCAATTTGCTCTGGCTGCCGAGGCTTTCTATCAAGTTCATCTACTGGAATGGCAAACGTGCAAGCGGGGACTTCCTTAGGTTTTTTCTTGCGTGTTTTGCCCGTTTTTGTTTTTTTGGGTTCTTCTTCTTGAATAATCTTCTCACGATATCCAGTGCATGAAAGAAAGAGACCGCTTTTACCAAGTCGATATTCCAATTGGCGCTTACAGATTGGGCAGGCGTAAGGCGACTCTTCACCTCCCGCTCTGACAGGATCCATTTCCCCTGCAATTTTTATTCTTTCTTCTAGAGCTGTGTAGAACTCATGCAGCATATCTGTCCATAGCTTTGAGCCCTCAGCAATCTGATCGAGTTCTTGTTCGATTTCCCCTGTATATCCGATTTCAATAAACTGATTTTCAAATCCGTTCTTAAGAAATTCAGTGGTATATTCTCCACGGGCTGTCGCATAGAAGCGGCGATCCTTTTGTTTGACGTACTCTCTTTTTTCAATCACGTTAATGATGCTCGCGTAGGTGGAGGGACGACCGATCCCCTCTTCCTCAAGCTTTTTGACAAGTGAAGCTTCTGAATATCGAGATGGTGGTGATTGAAATTTCTGACGAGGTTCGATTGTGAATGGAGCAAGTTCGGCGCCTTTCTGAAAATCCGGAAGCACCTGATCGCCATCATCGCGAGGTATTCCACTAATGGCATAAAAGCCATCAAATCGAAGGACACGTCCATGGGTTTTGAAGATGGCACCCGTATCCTGATCACTGCGACGTAATCGAACAGATGTCGAGTCCCATTGTGCCTCCGTTGCCTGGCAGGCAACGAAACTTTGCCAAATCAATCGATAGAGCTTCATCTGCTCCTCTGTGAGAGCCCCCGACAGTGACTCTGGGTCTCTTGCAGCATCTGTGGGGCGAATCGCCTCATGGGCTTCCTGAGCACTGCTGTTTGAACTTGAAAAGATTCGCGGCTTGTCTGGTACGTAGTTCTTGCCATGTTTTTTCTCCAGGTAGTCACGAGCCATGGAGATTGCTTCTTTTGAGAGATTGGTTGAATCTGTTCGCATGTAGGTAATCAAGCCCACACGTCCCTCACCAGGGATATCAATTCCCTCATAGAGTTGCTGAGCAATGCGCATGGTACGGTCGGTTGACATTCCCAACCGGCTGCTTGCCGCTTGTTGCATAGTGCTTGTAATGAACGGTGGATACGGTCTTTTTTTCGTGCGGGTCACGTCAATCGATTCCACTGTGTACCGTACATTGGCATCTGGTCGTCCAGAGATGTGGATGATGTTCTGGGCTCTTCCCTTTGCATCAGGCGCATCTGTCCGTTCAATGACAATATCCTGCAGCCCTGTCGATGCAGCCGCTGATTCGACTGCTGAAGCAAGGTCATCGGTCGAGGTGTTCACCGCTTCAATTTTGAAAGGCTTTCCTGCAATCTCTACCAATTCACATTGCAGGGATCTGTGATCAGCAAGCCAGGCCATTCGTTCACGAACAAGAGGTGGTCTCCCTCGATCATCACGCTGCGCCATGAAGCTTTTCCATTCTTCGTGTAGGCCAGTCGCAAGACCAATGTCAAACGTAAGGCCTGCAGTGATTTCCCACGATTCGTTTGGTGTGAATGCTCTGATTTCCTGTTCACGTTCCACTACAATACGGGTTGCAACACTCTGTACGCGTCCAGCACTCAGACCCCCCAGAACTTTTGTCCAAAGAATCGGAGAGACTCGATAGCCAACAATCCGATCAACAATACGGCGTGCCTGTTGAGCATCAACCCGAGGCATATTGATTGCACGGGGATTTTGAAACGCTCGTTGTACTTCAGATTTTGTAACGGCGTCGAATGTCACCCGTTTTGCATCAGCAGGATCAACCCCGAGCACTTGGGTCAGATGCCAGGCAATGGCTTCCCCTTCTCGATCGAGGTCAGTGGCGAACCAGATGTCTTTGGCACCTTTTGCAAGTTTTTTCAGTTCAGACACCCGCTTCTTCTTTGCCTGGTCAACCTCGTAGGTTGGGGCAAAGTCATTGTCGAGATCGACCCCCGGGACGGGCTGTTTTGACCCCTTGGGAGCCTTGCTGGGGAGATCTCTGATGTGGCCCACCGAGGCCTCCACGACGAAGCCAGAGCCCAGATATTTCCCGATCGTTTTGGATTTTGCAGGACTTTCCACAATCACCAGTTCGTAGTCCCCCTTGGGGGCACGAGTTGCTGATTTTTTGCGGGTCGCTTTCTTTTTTCGAGATTTTGAGGCTTTTTTTGCCATATTCGTTATCTTTTTGTGTGAAGTCGGGATTGGCGCACAACCGCATGGCGCTACAATCTTCGACCTCGGTGAGTCAGAAATCGTTACCCTGACCTGTGTTTACTTGTCAAGTCTCGGCGGTTCTACCGTTCGAGCAGTAGAAATTTGGCGGTTCCATGGCCGGCTCCTTTGACATTTTTCGGAAATACCAGCGTTCCTTGCTTGTTTTTGTGGCAATCCTTGCCATGCTTGCATTTTTCGTACTTCCCCCAATCCTCCAAATGGGCTTTGGTGGAGGGGGTGGCGGCGATCCGGTAGCTGTTGCCTGGTCGGACGGGGTGCTCAGGGAAGCAGAGCTCGATCGGGCCGTTGCCTTACGACGGGTTGTGAATCGTTTCCTGGTTGAAAGTGCCATGGCAGCGGGACGTGACGCTGCTCAGCTTCCTCTTTTCAATGACTCAGAAGAGCAGGTTGTGCAGTCGATGATGCTTGCTCGTGAAGCTGCAAGCCTTGGGATCATTGTCAGCGATTCGGCCATCAATAATTTTCTGAGTCAGTGGACAAACAATTTAGTTCGTCCGGAACAATTTGGAGATATCATCGCGGGCTTGCGTTTAGGGCCAATGGGTGTCTCACAAAGAGATCTCTTTGATGCGATACGAATGGAATTGGCGGCTCGTAATCTCTTTATACTTTTCCAAACAGGATTTTCTGGTGATCCTCCTGACTGGCGCTGGGATTATTTTTGTCGTTTACAGCAGCAGGCAACGATAGAAGTTGTCCCGGTTGTAGTGGAGAGCGTTGCTGATGAAGTACGAGAGCCTTCAGCAGGTGAGTTAAGAAACTTCTTCAACCGTTATAAAGATGCGTTGCCGCAGCCTCGGAGTACGGAACCTGGATTCCGAGAGCCTCACCGAGTGAAGTATCAGTATCTTGTGGCAAAGCGTGAGGAATTCCTTGAGAAAGCCAAGAAAACGATAACGGACAAAGAGATTGCTGACTATTACGAAGAAAATAAGGTGACAATGTTTCGCGAGCGTCCCAAGCCACCACCAGAAGAAAAAGAGAGCAAAGAAGGAAAAAAAGACAACAAAAAGAAAACGGATGAATCTGAATCAAAAACCAATGCAGTGAAAGACAATGATCAAAAAAACAAGAAGAAAGACAATCAAAAGAAAAAGAGCATAGAAAAGGATGCTTCGGCAGATGCCAGCCAAGAGACATCTGGAAAGAAGAAGGAGCAGGGGCTCAAACAGAAGAGTGATGTCAAAGACCAGGATGAAAAGCCATCGAAATCCTCCGGAAATGCTCCGAGCGTCAATGAAACGCAGGGAAGCACAGATTCATCTAGGGCTTTTCGAACCGTTGCCTTACGGCAAACGAATAATCCTCAGACTTCTGGTGCTGTCTCAGAAAAGGAAACAGGAACACGCCCACCAACGAATGACTCAGCGGTTGATGAGAAGGCATCCGATGAAGGAGACGGCAGCAAAAAAACAAACGATGAACAACCTCGTGACACCTTAAAACCGAAATCATCGGCAGGCGCAGAAGCCGGGGCATCTTCAAAACAGCCGGAGGTTGAAAAGACACAGAAGACATCTTCGGAGGCAGGCGAAACGACAGGGGAGAATAAGCCTCAAGAAGAAAAGGAAGAAGAGCCGAAGTTTGAGCCACTTGAGAATGTGACTGAGGAAATCCGTGAACGGCTGGCCTCAGAACGAGCTGATCAGGATATCGATGCTATCTTTACAGCAGTTGCAGGGGATATGACAGCCTACGCAGAAGATCTTGCTCTTTGGCAAGCACGTCAGGAAAAAGGGGAGGCACCTCAGCCGCCTGACTTCGAGAAGATTGCGGCGCAGCAAGGGTTGGAAGCTGGTGGTTCTGAGCTGGTTGCAGCCGATGACGCGGTAGCCGCTGGAGGTGTTGGCCAGAGTTTTGAACTTGTTCCTGATCGAACAAGCCGTTTTGGTCTCCGTCAGCAGAATTGGTTAGAGCAGATCTATGGTGATGGGGTTCCTTCACTGCGGCCAGTCACGTCCAGAGATGTTTCACAAAACCGCTACTTGTCATGGAAAATAGAGGATCAGCCTGAGTTTACGCCTACGTTCGAGTCAGCTCGTCCAGAAGTCCTGCAAGCATGGAAGGTTGTAGAGGGTCGTTCTCTCGCGGAGGATACGGCATTGAGTATTACTGCCGCGTGTACGGCGTCGGAAGAAGGAGCAACGGTGTCACTTGCAGACGCTGTCGCAGAACAGGAGCTTTTCGAGGCGTCGAAAGTTGGGCCATTTTCGTGGCTCACGCAGGGGACTGTGCCTCAGGGAACCCCTCCGCGGCTTTCTGATCCAGAAGGGCTCATTATGCCGGGTGATGATTTTATGGAAGCTATTTTTGCTCTTGGGCCTGGGCAAACAGGCGTAGCCTTTAACGAACCGAAAACCATCTGCTACGCCGTGCAGATGGAATCATTAACACCACCTCTTGAAGAACTCCAAAAACAGTTTCTTGACCAGAAGACTGATCAACGAAGGATAGCAATGGTCGCGCAGCGAGAGTTTTCAGAGGCTATCAGTGAATGGCTTGAGGGTCTGGAGTCCAAGTACGGTTTGGAGTGGAGGCGACAGCCCCGGCAGCGGAATCGATAGAAGAACATCAACCTGTATCGTGTGCTTATTATGAGGCGTTGTGCATCGGCTTCAGGATGATGACCGCCAAAGGTGGTAATGTGAGTTTAATCGAGCACGTTCGCCCATGATGCGGAATACATTCAGAATGGATTGGTCCAATATTCCCTGCATTGCTGCCGCCATAATGTGATGAATCAGAGTTAAAAATTTCATCATATACGCCACTCGTTGGCAGGCCGAGACGAACGTCATGTCGTGGCACTGGCGTGAAATTACAGCATATAACAAGAAAGTCATCTGGGTCATTTCCGCGTCGTATGAACGCCAATACACTGTTTTGCCAGTTCTCGCAGTCAATCCACTCAAACCCTCTACTATCAAAATCACATTGATGCAGGGAAGGTTCTTTTCGAACTAACTGATTGAGATCAACAATCAACTTTTTGAGGCCGCGGTGTCCATCGAATTGGCAGACATACCAACGGAGGCTGTTGTCAAAGTCCCACTCTTCCGGTTGGCCAAACTCATTGCCCATGAAGAGTAACTTTTTGCCAGGATGACACCACATGTATGCGTAAAGAAGCCGGAGGTTTGCTACTTTCTGCCAGGTGTCGCCGGGCATTTGATTAAGTAGTGACTTTTTTCCATGCACGACCTCGTCATGTGAAAGGGGCAGTACAAAGTTTTCGTGGAAGGCATAGATCAGGCTAAACGTCAATTCATCATGATGATACTTGCGATGAATTGGATCGTGATGCATGTACCGAAGGGTGTCATTCATCCAGCCCATGTTCCATTTCAGGCTGAATCCTAGGCCTCCCGTGTAGGTTGGCCGAGATACACCTCTCCATGAGGTTGATTCTTCAGCAATGGTGAGAACACCGGG
>CAXFJI010000024.1:0-15212 GCA_964003275.1 uncultured Planctomycetaceae bacterium | reverse complement strand
TTGCTGGAAGATACAACGGTTCTCCGATATCAGCCTGTTGAGCCCATGAAGCAATCGGTGCCGATTCTTCAGATGTTGTAGTGTTCGACAGATCAGATGTCTCTGTCTCTGACATTGGACTGGGCTCAGGATCAGCTTGGGCGACCTCGGTGAACGTAGAATTTTCAGATTGCAGTTGTTCTTCTTGTAGAGACGTCGATACTTGTTGAGGGGTGGTTTCGGTTGATTCAGGGAATTTGGCATCAGGAGATGTATCCTCTGAACTCACTGTTTGCTGAGATTCAGACACGGCATTTATTTCAGGCTCATCTTCTGTTGAGTTCGTAGTGAGTTCACCCTCACTCGTGTCATTCTTCATAGACTGAGTGTCAACGGATTCTTCTTCGACAGTCTTTTCCTCAGTACGATCAACACTGGTCAGGGACTCAGCAGATGCTGTCTGATCATTCGAAAGCATGTCACTTGTGCTTTCGGCTGCAGCGGTTCCAGATGCGAGGACACTGTCTTCAGGACCAAGTTTTTCCTGTTTGGACACGGTTGGATGATCAACATCAATATCTGGCTTTGGTCCAGCGGATTCTCCCGGCACAAGATCTGCCCATCCGGCGGTAAGCAGTGCATGAGAATCAAGCGTTGAGGTGTCTCGAGAACGCACTAACGCTCGACCAGGTTTGCCTTCAGCAGTGGCAGGCGGTGTGTCAGGAATGTCTAGGTCTGTTGCGTTATGAGAAACTTCGAGTGGTGAAGCTTGAGGATCCGTTACCAACGTGGCTGGAGCTTGAGGAGCCACGGGTGCGTCTCCTGATACCCGAGGTTTGGTCACTGGTTGAGACTGTTTTGTACTTTTCTTCCCATACGACTGCAGCCAGCTTGGCTGCCGCATCAACTGCGATGATTTGAGGGCCGGGGTTGTTTGTTTTTTTGAATTTGAGCGCGAGCATCCAGATGAGCCAAATCCGATTACAATTGCCTGCAGGACGATACCAATGACTACCACCCTTGAGTACTGCTGCATGGCCACGACAACTTCTCCTTCCGTCTGCGGACAAAGGGTAATCGCTTACGGTCTACCCCGATATGAAGCGGACACTAGGCTTCCTTGCCTCAGCGATCCAGATCAAATTCATTCGAGATATCTGGCTTCGCTTCCTTACCTAAACTTCCAAGAGACCCACAACACACGTTCTTAGGCATGCAGAAAACATCAAAATACCATGTGGCGATTTTGGGTGGCGGTCTTGCTGGACTTTCTTCCGCAGAGGACTTGCTACGACGTGCTAGTGATCAGGTCACAGTGACAGTCATCGATGCTGGCGAGCAACCAGGGGGGGTGATTCGTACGGAGTATCATGATGGTTGGGTCACCGAAGGTTCCGCGGACAGTTTTCTTGCAGTTCGCCCAGAAGGAATCGAGTTGGTGAAGCGCCTTGGGTTGGAAGATGACATTATCAGTGTTGCAGATCCAGTACGACGAGCCCTTATTCTTCACAAGGGCCAACTCATTCCGATTCCAGCAGGGTTTCGTCTGCTCGCCCCAGGTCAGATTCGAAGTATCCTCCGTACACCAGCCCTCTCCCTTGCTGGCAAGCTCAGAGTGTTGTGTGAACCCTTGATATCAAAAAGCAACGGTGATGATGAATCACTTGAGCATTTTGCGACCCGTAGGCTGGGTCGAGAAGCATTTGAACAACTTGTCCAACCACTTGTTGCCGGTATCTGGACAGCGGATCCAATGCGTTTGAGTATGGCAGCCGCCTGCCCGGACTTTCTCGCAATGGAGCAGGAGCACGGCAGTTTGTTTATGGGTGAACGCGCTCGTTTGAAACAATCTCCTCGTGGACAGGCTGCCAGTGGTGCACGGTATGGTCAGTTTGTCAGTTTGTCCAAAGGCATGGAGACGCTTCCCTTAAGACTGACAGAGTATGTGCAAGCGTCTGGAGCAGACTTTATTCAGGAACAAATCACAAATCTCCAGTATTCGCGCGGCAGATGGCAGGTTGTATTGGATCGCCATTCACCGCTGGAAGCTGATGCAGTCATTGTGGCATTGCCTGCACCCAAGGCAGCACAGATATTGAGAAGTGCATGCCCTGCAGTAGCGTCTGACCTCGACGAAATTGAATATGCAGGGTCAGCCGTTGTATCGCTCGGTTATGAGAAAACATGTATTGCTCACCCTCTTAACGCAGCAGGTCTTGTGATACCACGATCTGAAGGTCGCAGCATTCTTGCCATCAGTTTTCTGAGTTCCAAGTTTCCCGGTCGTGCACCGGATGGCCATGCACTGATCCGAGTGTTTGTGGGCGGAGCACTTGACCCTGAAGCATCCACGCTTGACGACAGTGTTCTTCTTGAACGTGTGCAACGGGAAGCAGCCGACATTCTTGGTATTCAGGGTGTACCAAAACTGTCACAGATTAATCGGTGGCACACGTCCATGCCACAATATCACGTTGGGCATGTGGAACGAGTGAGGTCTCTTTTTTCCAGGGTGTCTGCAATTTCGCATTTTGCCTTGGCCGGGGCAGCCTATAGCGGTGTGGGTATACCACAGGTGATTGCATCTGGACAGCAAGCCGCACGAGACGTGCTCGAATCAAAGAACAAAGAAAGCTAAAAAATAGTTATTTCTTTTCACCATCAGCTGAGTCGTCGGCCTTGGCCTTCTTCTTTTTCTTCATCGACATTTTGAAGACTCGAACCTTTGGTAGACCGATAGGGCTTTGGCCATCCTGCCAACGTTCCAATTCTTTGAGTTTGGTTATCCGCTCCGCACGTGACAGAACACCACGGGCACCACTTGAACCTTTGCGAATACGAAGACTTTTGTCCATCGTCATGGAAACATACCTCAGGTCATCCAAAACATGATCTCTCAACAAGTACACACATTACGATGCTTCGTCGCTTGCTTCAAGGGAGCCTTGTTATCACGCTTCGACGGAGGCGATCATTTGTAGAAAAGCCTCAGTAGAAGGGGGGCGATCTGCTGGATCCGGTTCCAAACAGGCCATAATGGCACAAGCCAGTTTTTCTGGAATATCCGGACATCCTTCACGAATGTCCAGCGGGGGAGAATCGTGTGAAAGGGCTGCTCGCCCCGTATTTCCTCGAGGCCACGGTAGCCCCAACGTACAGATTTCAAATGCCGAGATGCCAAAAGAAAAAATATCAATACGTTTATCAAAGTGTCGTCTGCGGACAACTTCTGGAGCCATATAGTTTGGAGTGCCCGTGCGATTACCAGGCTGCAGGAATGCAGGCTTGTCAGGTACCGAAAGTCCAAAGTCAAATATCTTGAGAGTGTCTTCTGGTGTGACAAGGAAGTTGCGTGGACAAATATCCCGGTGAACGAAACCAGCAGCATGAACAGTATCAATGGCTTCTGCTGCTTGTCGAATGAAACGAAGGCGCTTTGACGCTTCAATTTGTTTCTTTGAAGAAATCATGACATGAAGGAGCCGGCCTTCAATAAACTCTTCAACAATAAATAAACCTCCATCACGAGTTGTGCCCCAATCAAGTGTCTGGACAACATGAGTGCCTTTAATGGCGAGGCCAATGTCACCCTCATTGGGCTTTCCAAGTTGCTGATACCTGCGTTCGATTGGGCCAGCCTTGGCCATGTCGACTACTTTGAGTCCAACAATATCGTCAGTTTGACGATCTCGTGCCTTGTAGAACGTAGACATGGTGCCGGACGTGTTTTCGTGGATTTTTTCATAACGTCTCCACAAGTCGACTTTCGACTTTCGGCTTCCAAAAAAATTGAACAGGTCAGCAAATCCCATCTCAAGGCTTCTTTAGATTTGCCAGCTCGGCATGAGCTGCCGCCAACGCTTGCTCAAGTCGTGGAACTTCAGCTGGATCGTCGGGTTGTTTTTTGGCCCCAGCTAACTGCTGCTGCAGTTTTGAAATCTTCTGGTGCAGCACATCCATGCGTTTTTTATCTTTTTTTCCCATAATGTCATTTGATGATCGAGATGATCAAGGTTTGAGATAGTGGCGTTACTCAGGAGTCGGTTCTGCGTTCGTTTCCTCTGGTGTTGATTCTAATGGAGCGTCTGCTTCTTTTACGTCATCCGCATCGGCACCAGGGAGAATCAGTTCTTGTTCTTGATTACGAAAGCTTGAGCCCGCTTCTCCATCTTGGTATCGAGCCGGGGGTGCTTCGCCGCTGTTGTCGTTTTCATCCATGGAAACGCCGCCATCATCTGGAATGACGTTTGGACCAGTGTGAAGCTGTCGCATGCATCCTGAAATGATCACAATACCAATGGCCATTCCAAGTGTTATCGTAAGCCAGGTTGATCGATTGTCTCGGATCCACTGTGTGCCACGGCTGCGCCCCATAAGACCACTCGAAAAATAGAAGACACCCATGGCAAGCAGAAACTTTACGCCAAAGAGTGCGTGATAGCTGGTTTGCTGCATCCATGTTCCACCGGCCCAGCCTTGTTCTTTTACAAGCCTGTTGAAAAGAAGAAAATTGGCCAGTCCGCTCACCAGCAAAAGAGTAATTGACAGAATCACCAACGGTAGCCATCGTCGGCGAATCGATTCATGAATGCGTGCTCGAGTTTCTTCATCAAAGTCAGCAAGCGCTGGAAGAAGGCCGAAGCGAGCAAAAGCAAGTCCGCCGATAGCTAGAACGGCGCCAACGATGTGAGCCCATCGAAGAAGGAGTGACATTGGATCCATCGAAAAACTCCCAAAATGAGGATAATTTTATGAGATGATACTCAATGAATCCATCCTGCCCAAGTGAATCAACTCCACGTCGTGAAGAATGTGGGGTAGAGTGGTGACATGAATTACCAATTTTCTGAACAAGAGCCTCCCGAACTCGAGGAAATGCTTTTTGGCCAGCAGACCCACGATCGGTGGATGCGGCTTGCGATTGAGGAGGCTCGGGTAGCTGCTGATGCTGATGAAGTTCCAGTTGGTGCTGTTGTGGTATCAGCTGGCAGAATTGTTGCGAGTGCACATAACCAACGCGAACAGTTGGCGGATCCAACCGCTCACGCTGAGATGATAGCTCTCACGCAGGCAGCTGCTCATCTTGGGAGTTGGCGGCTTGAAGGATGCACTCTGTATGTCACGCTGGAGCCATGCCCAATGTGTGCCGGAGCCATTCTTCAGGCACGTGTTCCAAATGTCGTATGGGGGGCAGCTGACCCCAAGGCTGGTGCTGTTGCATCACTCTACAAGCTTTTTGATGATGAACGTCTCAATCATCGAGTTCATCACATTGGTGGAGTGTTGGCTGAAGAATGCAGCAGAATGCTTACGGAATTTTTTCAGTCAAAACGTCAACAGCAAAAACGCTGACGGTCGTTGACTATGTTCTGTCAGCGATGGGTACAAACTCACGGAGTGTTTCACCTGTGTACACTTGCCGGGGTCGGCAGATTTTCTTGGTAGGTGAATGGTGCATCTCAATCCAATGGGCGATCCAGCCAGCTAAGCGACCCATGGTAAAGAGCACTGTGAACATCTGCACAGGGATTCCCATTGCTCGGTAGATCACACCAGAGTAGAAATCCACATTTGGATACAATTTGCGTTCAATAAAATACTCGTCAGCTAAGGCGACTTCTTCAAGTTGCTGAGCAATATCAAAAATTGGATCTCGTCTCGACAGTTTTTCAAGAAGTCGGTCGCATGTGGCCTTAATGAGTTTGGCACGAGGGTCATAATTTTTGTACACACGGTGCCCAAAACCCATTAGGCGAAAACCAGAATCTTTTCGTTTTGCGAGATCAACATATTTCTTTACGTTTCCGCCATCCGCAACGATTTGTTCGAGCATTTCTACGCATGCTTGATTGGCACCACCGTGAAGTGGACCCCATAAGGCAGAAATTCCGGCTGATATACTAGCGAAAAGGTTTGCATCACTGGAGCCGACCATACGCACCGTTGATGTGGAGCAATTCTGTTCATGATCAGCATGAACAATGAGTAACATATCAAGTGCTTTTGCAAAATCAGGATCTACTTGATACTCCTCACATGGTACGGCAAACATCATCTGCAAAAAGTTTTCGCAATAGCCAAGATCATTTCGGGGATACATAAGTGGCTGACCAACAGACTTTTTATAGCTGTAGGCAGCAATTGTCGGAAGTTTTGCAAGGAGCCTGTGCACGCCGACTTCAACCTGCTGAGGATCGCGAGGATCAAGAGAGTCTTGGTAAAAGGTTGAAAGAGCTCCGACAACACTCCCTACAATCGCCATTGGATGAGCATCTCGAGGGAAGCCATTATAAAAACTGCGCATCTCCTCATGGATCATGGTGTGAAGCGATAACGAATTACGAAAATCTTCAATTTCATCTGCAGTTGGAAGTTTTCCGTAAATCAAAAGGTACGCAACCTCGACATAGTCTGCCTTCGAGGCAAGGTCTTCGATGGGATATCCACGGTAGCGGAGGATTCCCTGCTCACCATCGAGATAGGTAATGGCACTCGTGGTTGAACCCGTGTTTACATATCCCTCATCAAGCGTAATTGTGTTCGTTGAAGAACGCAGTCGTGAAATATCGAGCGCCCGCTCGCCTTCGGTTCCCTCAATGATAGGGACCTCTGATACTTCGCCATCGACCTCGAGACGGGCCGTACCATCACACTTGGTGCCTGGCCAAGGAGGCGTCGCCGTCTGTTTGGTTGTTGGGGCACTCATGCACAGTTCCTTGAAATTGTGGTCAAATCAGACCGAAGAAAGCCCAGTCTAGCCATCGGAGAAGCCATCGGCAACGATGAAGCGTCATGAGCGGGCTGGTAGTTCTTCTTCTCGTTGCAGTGACGTCAGGCGACGCGTCTTCGTCCCTGCCTTGTAGCGCAGGGTGGACCGCAACCAGACACATTTCTTCACCCCACGCAACGCAGGCGGCAGCAGCGGATACTGGGCATGTCTATGCCATTTCAAATACAACGATAGCGAAATACAACAGGGAGTCCGGTCAACTGGTCTCCACGGCAACAACAGACGACACGCAGCATCTCAATAGTGGTTTTTTCCATGATGGAAAGTTGTGGTGTGCTCATTCTAATTACCCTGCAATGCCACACGAGTCAGATATCCGGGTATATGATCCTGAGGAAAATACACTCAGCGTGTACCATGTGTTTTCTGAACCTCCAGGAAGTCTGGTGTGGTGCATTGTCAAAGAGGGGCGGTGGTGGTGCTGCTTTGCGCATTACGGCGACGACAATCATCACACAGTACTAATAGAATACGAGGCCGATGGTTTTGATCGTGAACGACAACGTTTTACATTTCCAGATGCGCTTATTGCAGATTGGGATGGCATGAGTGGCTCTGGTGGTATTTGGGATGGTGACTCACTGCTCGTGTCACATCATCATTTTCGAGTGCTCTATCGACTTCAAATTCCTGAGAAAGGAAGTACGTTGAGATTTATAGAGGCGCTTCACTGTCCTTTTCCAGGCCAAGGATTTGCACGTGATCCTGTGACGGATGGGCTCGTTGGTATCGATCGCTACCGTCGAGCAATTGTGTACGCTGAAAAGTAGAAAACTATTTCAGAGACGTGGGTCGGCTTGCCGTAACTTCCTTAGATTCGTCCTCATCAAAGATCGTCCAAACCGGTGTACGGTCCCTGAGTCTCTGAAGGTAGGAACTCATTTCATTATTTCTTTGTTCCGCAAGGAGTTTTCCACGAATGCCAACCTGCGCGTCAATAAAAGGCGTCCGACCGGCTTCGGTGCGTTCCGTAACTCGAATAATATGAAGTGTGTCTCCATCCTCAAGAATGGAACTCAGCTGACCAATGGGCAACTCAAAGAGTGCTTCATCCAGTTTTGTAGAGACCAATGATCCTTTCGATGTCCAATCAAATACGCCGCCATTCGAAGCTGTAGCACCATCTGAGTTTTCACGAGCCACTTCGTTGAATGGTCGGCCATTGAATACCTCATTTCCCATGCTCGCTAATTTATTCCACGCCTGATCACGTGATTGGGAGGCCGTAATCTTCACTGACAACTGCTCAAATTTTGCCTTTGCCGGAAACTCATATTCTTCCAAATGGTTTTCATACCATGCGATCATATCGGCATGAGGAATTTCAGTATTCAATTCTACTTGTGTAGAGAGCCATTGCTGAGCAAGTGCCCGCTCAAAAAACATTTTGCGTAAGCGATCAAGTGATTGGCCTTGCGAACGAAGAATCTGATCATACTCACGCATGCTACTCGCTCCAGCTTCTTGCATCATCATTTGGAGCTGGTCTTCATCAAACGCTTCACAAACTCGCGTTTCAATTTCTGGGAGTCGTTCTTCTGGGATGGTACGACACGCATCAACAAATACGAGTAGTGTTTCGATGTGAGGTTTGAGTACCTGCTTGAAAATCTGAACCTTGAGCTCTCGTATCTGCTCGGGCTTGAGTCCAGGTGAGACCTTGGCAAGCCATTCTGTAGCAGCCGGTGTCATGAGGTCACCCTCAAGCACAACTTCTGGACCAACCCTTGCGACGACCATTGCAGTCTCAAGAGACTGCATATCAAGTCGGGCAAGATCTTGAGAGCTAGCAGTGGCTGAAGCTGGTAATGTCGGAGGGACAAAGGGTTCATCATACTGAGCCTTCACGATTGTATTCGCAGCAGATGCAACCGATTCAGGAGTCAGTGCTTCAAAGGGCGCTCCTGGATTCTCGCGAATGCTTGACAGAACATGCTTCCCAAGCGCCCCGTGAACACCGTTGCTGTCTTCTCCCTTGGGCCAGTCCTTCGGGCGTGATATAGCCTTTGGTTGCGTCGGCACGATCTCAGTGGGACGCATGATGGGTTGAAGGGCTGGCGGTTGGGTTCTCTGTGGTTCTTTCGGCCATAGATCGCCACACATCATGAGGGAACTGCATGCCAGCAGGATGAGCCGCATGGTTGTTTGAGGACGTCGGACGAAGCAGATTTTTATCATGAATATATTTAGGATGTCCGCCTGTCTTGTAGGTTTTGGCAGGGAGGAATGTAGAAACCCAAGCAATACCTCGCAAGAGCGTAAGAGCCCTGAAAATATGGATAATTTGTTGAATTGTGGGGCTTTTCAGGGAGCGGTTCGCATGCGTGGGATCATTTCGAGATGGCTCCACCACTGCCACCAGGCTGGGGCGGCGTGATAGGACGTGAACCCTTTTCACAAGTGTTACCGTGTAGAAGCTTCGCCACCAAGAAATACGATCAGCCCATCAACAATTTTTTGTGGATCTTCCAAGATGTCGTCAGGGAGTGGAATAACAGCGGTCCGTTGATCAACAACTCGTAGAACCGTATCTCGTATGGCGGCTGCCTTCTGTAGTCGTTGGATGGACCGCTTGTCGTGATGGCCAATGATGAGCATTCCAGGATGACGGGAGATTGAATCAATACCCGATTGTGCGGCCAGTGTTCTGATTCGTGCAAAATCAATGAGCCTTCTGGCAGTCTGTGGAAGGGGTCCAAATCGATCTTCTAATTCTGCAGTGATATCATCGATCTGTGATGACTCATTGACCCGAGAGAGCCGACGATAGATGTCTATTTTGCCACGGAGATCTGGAATGTAATCGCGTGGCAACCACGCGCTGCCAGGAAGGTCAAGATTGACCATCGGCGGCTCAGCAGGAGGCAACGCTTTCAAACCCCGAACAGCCTGTTCAAGGAGTTTGCAATAGAGTTCGTATCCCACGGTGGCAATGTGGCCGCTTTGCTGTGTACCGAGCAAGTTTCCAGCTCCACGTATTTCCAGATCCCGCATGGCAAGTGAAAACCCTGCTCCCATACTTGAAAACTCCTGAATCGCCCGGAGTCTCTTGGCTGCCGTCGTCGTCAGCACAGCATTTTCATCGATCAGCATGTAGCAATAGGCACGATGATGTGAGCGCCCAACCCGTCCTCGCAACTGATGAAGATCAGCAAGTCCGTAACGATCAGCTTGATCAATAAAAATTGTATTGGCGCGGGGAATATCCAGCCCACTCTCAATAATGGTTGTAGCCAGAAGGATATCAATTGATCCGGCAACAAAGCCAAGCATGACATCCTCTAACTCGGATTCAGACAGTCGGCCATGCGCAATGCCAATGGTGGCGTCTGGGACAATCTCTTGGATTCGATGTGCTATTTTTTTTATATCGACAATGCGATTATGGACGAAAAAAACCTGACCTCCTCGAGCAAGTTCCCGTTCAATGGCAGTTCGAATCAGTCGCTCATCCCATCGCATGACTCGTGTTTCAACAGCAATTCGGTTTGCCGGTGGTGTCGTCAGGTTTGAAATGTCACGGATTCCCAGCATGGCCATATGCAGTGTGCGAGGAATCGGGGTGGCGGTCATGGTGAGGACGTCAATGCTTGCTCGCAATGCTTTGAGTCGTTCCTTCACATCAACGCCAAAACGCTGTTCCTCATCAACAACGAGCAGACCAAGACGTGCAAAATGAATATCAGCTTGTGCCAGACGATGGGTGCCAATCACAACATCAACTTGTCCAGATGCGAGTCCTTCCAACGTGTCTCGCTCATCACTCGTGCTTGTTAAGCGCGAAAGCGCCCGGATCGTAAATGGAAATTCGGAGAAACGAGATGCAAAACTACGACGATGTTGCTCTGCAAGGACCGTTGTTGGCACAAGAACAGCTACCTGTGACCCTGCTTCGGCAACCTTGAAGGCAGCCCTCATTGCAAGTTCTGTTTTTCCAAAACCGACATCACCGCAGAGCAAACGGTCCATTGGCTGTGGCGTTTCAAGGTCTTCCCGAATCGCTTTGCTGGCTGTCAGTTGGTCGGGTGTTTCATCAAATGGAAAAGACTCCTCAAACGCATGTTGCCAGGGAGTGTCTTCGGGGAAAGCGATGCCAGGTCGACTCGCACGACGCGCTTGCAGGGAAAGCATGTCTGCAGCCATGTCTGCGAGAGCATCACGAACCGCCTGTTTTTGCTTTTCCCACAGGGTTCCCCCAACCTTTGCTAGTTTGGGTGTCAGCTTTCCACCACCGACGTATTTCTGAACAAGATCAATGGATGATGCCGGTACATAGACCTTCGTGCCGCCGGCGAACTCGATTTCAAGAAACTCTTCAATGCGTGTCTGTTTTTCAAGGAGTTTGAGCCCCCTGTAACGACCAATGCCGTGTGCAACATGTACGACATAGTCTCCTTCATGGAGATCGAGAAATGTGTCGATAGCTCGAGAGAGTTTTTTTCGTGGTGACCGAACAGCAACACTGTCTTCTCGTTGAAAAAGTTCAGCACTGGAGATGATGACTGTTTTTTCTGGAACGACACGGAATCCACCTGAGAGATGACCTCGTGCAAAGTGAAGGCGGTGAGATCTGCTTGGTGCCGTGTCCGCCAGAAGCTCTGATAATCGTTGTTCCTCAGCTTCAGTTGGTGCTATGACCCATACCTCCTGATCTCGACCAACCGTCTCCAGTTCATCACGGACCCTATCAAGAACACCCGTGAAACGCTCGACACTCTCAACGGACAGAGTCGCTGTGGCTTCAAGACTGGATGGAGCAACAGCAGCTAATGTGACAGAAGGAAACTTGTAAATTCGACTGAAGACATCCTCTGCCTCTGCAATACCCTTGAAGTCCTTCAACATTTGATTTGTGCGGCGAGCTTCTTCAGCTAATTCACTTGGTTCAACAAGTGCCCACCACGTATGCGGAGGAACAATATCTGCAAGATGGGTGCAGCGAGCAGTATGGGATGCCCCAGCATTTTTCTGGCCCAATGCAGTGACATCAACGGAGTCTAAAGATTCAATGCTTCGTTGTGTAACAGTGTCAAAAGTTCGGAGTGATTCGATATCATCGCCAAACAGTTCAATTCGCACTGGACGATCCCAGTCATGTGCGAAGAGATCCACAATACCACCACGTCTGGCAAAAGTGCCAGGGGAATCAATAGCATCAACCTGCTCCCAACCACGTGCGATCAGCCAGTCACCAAGTTGATTCGGATCAAGAAGACCACCAACCTCTAGGCGTCGCGTGCTTTGCTCGATATCCCGTGGGTCATCAAGAAGCGTCAGGAGTGCATGAATAGTTGTGACAATAATGCGCGGATTGTCACAAGAAGAATCTGTCAGTTGTTTGACCAGTGCCAACCGCTCTGGCTCAGCAGGATCGGTGAGGGAAGAATCATCTGGTTCACCGAGAGTTTCAAGAGCAGGGAGAATAGTTACATGATCTTCAGTGAAGAGAGCCAGATCTTCAGCAAATGAATCTGCATCAGCTGGATGTGGGAGGACAACAACAACAAGACCATGCTTTTGGTCATGCGATTGTTCGCGGTATTGCGCCTGCGATAACGCAGCAACTGTTAGCGCAGAACTTGATCCCCAGGTTCCACCGATTGCCCCACCATGCCCATCTACGAGGCTGGCAATGACGTCAGTGAACCCTTGGTGTGTTTCGAGGGTGTGAGCAAGGCAGATTAAAGGACTGCCTGACTGAGTGGATTTTTTTCCCACGCTAATCAATCAGTATACGCAAGTACCTCGTGAATGAGCCGTCTGAATGGTTCTCGTTTACTCTGCGTGGACCTCAAACGCGTCCTTCGTCGTCGTCGAGATTGAGAATCTTGGGGTGAAAAAGGGTGGAATAAACGCTTTTTCTCCTCTGGGAAGTCACGTTTCGCACGTCCTCAAACGACCCTCTCTCGGTGGCTGATTGCCTAAAATTATCCACATTCTGATACCGAGTGTCCAAGGAAACACCCCATTTTTCACCTCAGAAACGCATTTTTTTGATGGCCCGCATCCGATCAGGCGTTTATCGTGTATTTTTGAAAGGAAGAGTTTTCAGTTTTTCGTCTCGCCGTAGGAGTTTCACTCATGGCTACAGCCTCTCGCACCCACGCTACCGACGCCTTTGTAAGTGGTGCCGATGTGGTTGTTGAGTCACTCATCAGGCAAGGTGTAGAGGTCATCTTTGCCTATCCAGGTGGTGCCAGCATGCCGCTGCATCAATCACTCACCAAGTTCCAAGAAAAAATTCGAACGATTCTTCCCCGGCATGAACAGGGGGGAGGCTTTGCGGCTCAGGGTTATGCACGGACGACGGGAAAGCCTGGGGTTTGCATGGCGACGAGTGGGCCAGGAGCAACAAATCTCGTAACAGCTATTGCTGATGCAAAGATGGATAGCATTCCTTTGATTGCGCTTACAGGTCAGGTTGGTACGAGTGTGATTGGAACAGATGCCTTTCAGGAAACCCCAATTGTTGAGGTGTGTCGAGGTATTACGAAGCATCATTACCTGATTACAGATGCAGAGGACATTCCCCGCGTCATGCGCGAAGCATTTCATATCGCCACGACCGGACGACCAGGTCCTGTCCTCATCGATCTGCCGAAAAATATCCAACTCTCGAATATTGTGCCCGACTATGAGGCACCGATGAATCTTCCCGGATATCGTCCTGAAGTGCGGCAGCCTCATGCAGAACAGATTGCGCAGGTCGCTGCTGCAATCAAGCGTTCAAAAAGGCCTGTGATTTACGCTGGAGGAGGCGTTATCAATGGAGACGCCTCAGATGAGCTTCGTGAACTGGTGCGAAAGACAGAAATTCCTGTCACGATGACCCTTATGGGCCTGGGAGCATTCCCTGGTGATGATCCTCTTTCTTTAGATATGCTTGGTATGCACGGGAGTGTGTATGCAAACTATGCGGTTGATCAGGCCGACTTGCTCATTGCAATAGGTGTTCGATTTGACGATCGAGTCACTGGAAAAGTCAGTGAATTTGCTGAGCATGGTTTTATTGTGCATATCGATGTTGATCCATCAGAAATGAACAAGAATAAACTTGTGCATGTTCCAATTGTGGCTGATGTGGAAGATGCTCTTCATCTGCTCAATAAAGTCGTTGAAAAACCATCCGCTTCTCTCAAGCCTTGGCATGACCAAATCAATGCCTGGAAGAAGGAGGATCCATTTTCCTACGATCACAACTATCCCGGTATTGTTGGTCAACATGCAATTGCAGAACTTTCCCGCCTCACAAAAGATCGGGAAACGATTGTTGCCGTTGGTGTGGGACAGCATCAAATGTGGTCAGCACAGTTTTTCAAATTTCGAAGTCCTCGGACATGGCTTTCATCAAGTGGTTTAGGCACGATGGGATTTGGGCTGCCAGCAGCCATGGGTGCCAAGGTAGCTCATCCAGAAGCCCTTGTGGTTGATATTGACGGTGATGGAAGCATCCTCATGAACATTCAGGAATTCGCTACCTGCAAGACCGAGAATATTCCCGTCAAGGTCCTTCTACTGAACAACCAGCACCTAGGGATGGTTGTTCAATGGGAAGATCGATTTTTCAAAGGAAACCGTGCGCATACGTATCTTGGTCCAGTGGATCACCCTGAGGCATGCGGTCAAGGTGATGGGATTTCACCGGGGAGTCGGTATCCAGACTTCGTTGCAATTGCTCAGGGATTTGGTTGGCAGGCCGAGACCGTGTCGGAGAAGGGTGAACTCGAGGCAGCACTGACACGACTTATTGATGCAGAGGGACCAGCTTTATTAGATTGTCAGGTTCCATATCAAGAGCATGTGCTCCCGATGATTCCAAGTGGTGGGACAGTGCGGGATCTCATCAAAAAGTAGTCTGACCAATCATGACGTGCGGACTGATGATCTGCTAAACGATAGCGGTGCCTTCAGCAGGATTGCGAGTGCAGTCACGAAAATGTTGTGCGATTTTTGCCGTAAGAGATCCTGAGAGAATGTTGAGAGTTTGGCCATCGATTTCTCGAACCGGCGTAATCTCTCCCATGGTCCCGGTAACAAATATTTCATCTGCATCTGCAAGTTCAGCCGACGGGATGTCACAGATTTTGTAGTCGATGTTCTGTTGCTGACAGATTTCAAGGATGACCTGTCGAGTGATGCCTTCAGGGCAGGCCCGCGTTGTTGGAGTCAGGATGCATCCCTGACGCACCAGGAAAATATGTGTCGAACTTGTTTCAGCAATCATTCCTTTTGAATCAAGTAAAACAGCATCATCAACACCAGCAGCGTTGGCTTCGAGTTTCGCAAGAATACTAGTGAGTTGATTGCAGCTATGAATATTTTGATCAAGTACATCCGCGAATGGGCGACAGTGCGAGGACGTGATGAGACAGATGCCCTTTGAGTTGTTGAAGACTGGCGGTTTGTGTTCAGCAAGTATAAAAAAAGAACACCCCTTCTGATT